>CAYWNR010000123.1:0-8507 GCA_964459705.1 uncultured Gemmatimonadaceae bacterium
ATCCCCAACGCCGGTCGCTGCTCCCACGCGCCGCGCGTGAAGTCCGGCGCCGCCACCGGGGCCGAGCCGTTCCGGATCGAGCGCTCGCTGAGCGCCGAGATCGAGGCGACGGCCGCGCCATCATAGACGTCCATGTCCGTCGGCTTTCCCTCGTGCAAGCACTGGCTGAGGCGGAAGTCCTCGATGAAGTCCATGCCGCCGTGGCCGGCGCCACGCGAGCGTTCTTCGAGCGCCCGCCAGACGGGATGCTCGTACCGCTCGCGGTATCCCACCAGCTCTTCCCAGCGGTCGTCGGGGCTCTTGCCCTCGAGGTAGATCCGCTGGTCGGGATACTTCCGCACGAGTCCCTTGGTGCCCTGGAGCAGGATCTTCCGCGAATACGGACGGGGGGAATTCGTGTTGTGCGTGACCAGAATGGTCTCCCCGCGCCCGGTGCGGATGAGCGTGTTCACGATATCGCCGAGCGCGTACTTCTGGGTCGCTTCCGGGCTGTCCGCGCCGAGGTGTTCCGCCGCCCAGAGGTTGAGGCCCCGACCGGCTGACGCCATCGAGACCACGTAGTCGAACCGGTTCCCCCGGTTGACGTCCATCCACTGGGCGACCGGGCCCAGGCCGTGGGTCGGATAGAGGTCGCCGTTTCGCCGGATGGAGTGTTTCACGCGCCAGCGGTTCTCGTAGTAGTCCGTGAGCTTGAGCTCCCGCAAGTCGTGCAGGTAGCCGCACTCGGCGTGCAGCAGTTCGCCGAACGCGCCCTGCCGGACCATGTTGAGAATCATCATCTCGGTCCGGTCGTAGCAGCAGTTCTCCATCATCACGCAGTGACGCTTGGTTTTCTCCGCGGTCTCGACCAGCTCCCAGCACTCGTCGAGCGTCGGGCACATCGGCACCTCGGTGGCGGCGTGCTTGCCGGCGCGCATCGCGGCCAGACAGACGGGTGCGTGCCACTCCCACGGCGTCGCGGTGAAGACGAGATCGATGTCGTTCGCGTCGCACATCCGGCGGAAGTCTTCCGGACCGGCGCTGTAACCGCGCGGCCGCGGCTTGCCGGCGTCGGCCACCAGCGCCTGCATCTTGTCGACCTTCGCGGGATTGATGTCACAGATCGCGGTGATCTCGACCCCGTCGATCTTGAGGAAATTCGCGACGTGGCTACTGCCCTGATGTCCCACGCCAACGAACCCCATCCGTACGGTTTCGAGCGGCGGCGCCGCGAATAAAGTGGGATCTGGTGCGGGTGTCTGCGCGGGGAGCGCATAGGCGCGGGACGCGGCGTGCAGTCCCAGCGTGCCGGCGGCGGCGGTCTTCAGGAATTCGCGGCGATCGGTCATCGTGAGTCCCGGGGCGTGTCGCGAAGGAAGATGCGGCGGTGGTCGCGCGGCGGGAAGGCGAATGCAATCAGGAACCCGCGGCCTCCCGATGTGCGGCGTCGGCCCGCGCCGTCGCGCCGAGCGTTCGGTACGCCGCCTCGGCCGCGGCGAATGCGCTCGCGGCGTCGGCATCGCGTCCCACCGCCCGATAGGCGCGGGCGAGATCGTGTTGCGATTCGGCGATAGCCCATGGGTGATGGGTCTCGCGGGCAACGGCGAGCGACTCCTCTCCGCGGCGCACCGCCTCTGCGCGTGCCCCGACGGCGAGCGCGGCCGTCCCGAGGAGCCGCAGGACGTCGGCTTCGGCAAGCCGGTCGCGCTCGCTCCGCGCGATGGTGAGCGACCGCTCGAGATGGATCTGCCCGAGCTTGGGGTCACCGAGCCCCGCCATCGCGGCGCCGCGGTTGGCCTGCGCCTCTGCCAGGAGGCGCGCGGACCCGGCGCGCTCGGCGGCATCGAGCGCACGGTCGGCGGCGCGGAGCGCGTCTTCGTAGCGACGGCGATCGCGGTAGGTAATGGCCGTGTTGATCCACGTCTCCGCGACTCCGTGCTCGAAGCCGAGTTGGGCGAAGCCGGTTCGCGCTCTCCGATAGAAACTGAGCGCCGCTTCGTGCTGGCTGAGATAGAGGGCGATGTTGCCGAGATTGTTGGCGCAGCGCGCCACCATCAAGCCGTCGCCCTGTTGCTGGGCGAGCTGCAGCGCGCGCGAGAAGCCGTCCTCCGCTTCGGCCAACGCGCCGAGCCCGAAGACGCCCGCAGCCGCGACGTTCACCGCCCGCATCTCGCCATCCGCGTCCCCGACCGCGCGGAACCGCGCCCGCGCCTCGAACGCTTGCTGACGACTGGCCGAGAAGTCGCCCAAGCGCCACGCGGCCATGGCGGAGAGCAGATACCACTCGGGGGCCTGCCGGGTGTCCGGTGGCAGCTCGGCGAGCGCGGCGGCCGCATCGCGGAACCGGCCGGTGCGGATCGCCACGCGCGCGGCCCGCAGGGGGTCATGCGTCGTCTGCATCGTCCCCCTCCTTGCGGTCGAGGAGTCGCTGCAAACGTGCGCGTGAGACGCCCAGCTGTCGTGCCGCCGCGCTCTTGTTGCCGGCGTTTCGATCCAGCGCGGCCTGCGCCGCCGCGTGCTGAATGGTGGTGAGCGTTGCCGGGAACGGAATCGGTCCGTCAGCTGTCGCGCGGGAGGCGGACTTGCCGGACGCGGGCGCGAGCGAGGCGGGATCCAGCGTTCCCGGCTCCGACAGCAGCAGCGCGCGCTCGACGGCGTGTTGCAGCTCCCGGACGTTGCCTGGCCAGTTGTGGCGCTTGAGGACGTCGCGCACGGCGGGCGTGATCCGCGGAACCGGCAGGCTGTAGCGCGCGGCGAGTTGGCTCGCGAAAGCCTCGGCCAGGAGCAGCACGTCGTCGCCGCGATCCCTGAGGGGCGGCAGCACGAGTGGCACCACGTTGAGCCGATAGAACAGGTCCTCGCGGAACCGGCGCTCGCGCACCGCGGCCGCGAGATCCACGTGCGTGGCGGCGACGATCCGCACGTCGACCCCACGGGACTGCGTGCCGCCCACGCGTCGCACCTTCCGGTCGTCCAGCGCTCGCAGGAGCTTGCCCTGCAGCGACAGCGGCAGGTGCCCGATCTCGTCGAGAAAGAGCGTGCCGCCGTCGGCCTCTTCGAACAGGCCGGGTTTGGCCCGGTGCGCGTCGGTGAAGGCACCCCGCTCGTGCCCGAAGAGCTCGGACTCGAGGAGCTGCTCCGGAATGGCCGCGCAATTCACCGCCACGAACGGCTCCCCCGCTCGCGGGCCGCCGTCGTGCAACGCGCGCGCGAGCAGCTCCTTGCCGGTTCCCGTTTCGCCGCCGATCAGGAGCGTGACGCCGCCGTGTGCGAGGACGCGGGACGCGGTGGCGATCGTTTCCTGTAGCGCCGGGCTCGTTCCCAGCAGCTCGCGGAATGGGTCCGTCACCGGCTGGGCTTCCTTCGACGTCCTGCCCCGTGCCGTCTCGATGCGCGCCGCGAGCATGCGCCGCAGCAAGTCGAGGTCGTCGGGAAGCGCGAAGTAGTCGGCCGCGCCGCGTCGCAGTGCCTCGATTGCGAAGCGGTGGGAGGCGCGCGCGCCGACAAACAGCAGGGGCGCGCCTACCCGGGCGCTCCACGCCGGAAGAGCGTCGAGCGCCCGCTCCTCTTCACCCCCCGCCGCGACAATGAGAGCGACCGCCCGTCCCGGCAGTTCGTCGTCCGGCTCGAACCGCTCGACGCCGACGCCGAGCTCCTCCGCGATGTCGTTCCAGATGGTCGAGAACGAGGCGGAGAACGCCACGACCCCCAGCGTCGGCGTGATGTCGCTCATCTCGCGGACTCAGTCGTCGTGAGAACCGTTTCGATCGTTGTCTTCGAACGCCCGGAAGGAGTTCTTGATATTCTGCTCCACGGTACTCCTGCTCGCGGTGGTGGGGTTCACCACCACGCCGTTCACGAGAAACCAGGTGCTGACGTCCACGAGTATCGTGACGTTGAGGTTGCTGCCTTCGACGACCGTGAGCGCCGGGGAAAGCGTCAGTTCCTGTTCGACGTCAAGCTCGGTCGTGAACTCGAACGCCTGGCCGTTGAACGTGCCTTTGACCCGCAGGCTGATCTGGGCGAACGTGGGGTTCGCCGCGATGAACGCCTGGTCCTGGGGATCACCGTCGTCAGGCTTGTGGACCTCGAACTCGAGGCGGTCGTAGGTGCCATCCGGCACCGAATCCAATGCGAACCGCTGCTCGGCTCCCGGGGTCAGCGGAAGGCTCACCAGCACCGGCCCAAGTTCGACTTCCGCGCACCCGTCACCGCCGGTCGCGGTCCCACAGTCGGTCGTTTGCGTCGTCTTGAGCTCGAGCTGCCGAAGCACCACGTGGACGCTGTCCAGTACGAGCGTGTCGGAGCCCGTCACCATGGTGTCGCCCGTCAGCCCGGTTCGCGACGCTACCAGCGCCGGCGCTGCTTGAGTGGCGAAGGACACCTGAACGGCCCCGGCTACGGTGGGTGTGGTGGTCGTGGAGCAGCTGCTCACCGCCACTGCCAACGCGATGCCAATCAATCGCTTCATTCAGAAATCTCCAGCTGGGTTGAACGGGTGGCGGTCTGCCGCCCGACCCACGAAGCTAACCGGCGGAAACGTCATGGCGCCGCCGATCGAGCCACCGCGACGCCCAGCGTCCCAAACAAGAGCAACCCGGGTGCCTGAGTGGACGATCGCGGTCGCCGGATCGTTAACTCATTTTGTGACAAGCGATTACGAGCGTGGCGACTGCCGAGTACCCGGGTCGAAGCCTGCACCGTTTCGTGCCAGCCGTATCGATTGGTGCTGGAGGATCCACGCGGCGGCCCCGTCGGGGTTTAGATTCGACCCCTGGTTGGGGGGGCCCATGCGACGATCTGTTGTGGTCATGCTGGCGGGGATTGCCATCACCGCCTGCCAGCCGGAAGCGCCGTGCCCGGAGTGCGGGGTCATCGTCATCGCGTCCGGTGCGGATGCCGACATCCTGCTGCCGATCTTCTCGGAAGGCGTCGGTCGCGCGGTGTCCGATCAGCTCTTCTTGAAGCTCGCCGACGTCGGTCTGTCGGCGAATACCGTAGGCGACGACGGTTTCGTGCCGCGGCTCGCCGAGTCGTGGCAGTTCGAGGGCGATCGGGCGCTCGTGTTCCGGCTCGATCCGCGGGCACGCTGGCAGGACGGTGTGCCGGTCCGGGCGCGCGACGTGGCCTTCACGTTCGCGGCCTACACGGACACGGTGGTGAACGCGCCCGCGGCGCCGCTCCTCGCGGCGATCGACTCGGTTCGCGCGCGCGACTCGCTCACGGTCGCCTTCTATTTCTCCCACACGTATCCCGAAGAGTTCTACGATGCGACGCACCACATGCGGATCCTACCGGCGCATCTGCTGGATTCGGTGCCGCGTGACCGGTGGCGCACCCACCCGCTCGCGCGCCGCCCCATCGGCGACGGGCCGTTCCGCTTCGTCGACTGGCGACCCGGCGAGCTGATCGAGCTTGCGGCCGACTCCTCGTTCTTCCAGGGGCCGCCCGGGGCTGCCCGCCTGATCTGGCGGATCTCGCCCGACTTCAATGCCGCCATCGGCCAGCTCGTCGGCGGCGAGGCGGATGTGGTCGAAGCCATCGTCGGCCCCGAGAACATCCAGCGGATTCAGGAATCGGGCACCGCGCGACTCGTGGAGTATCCGTCGTCCGCGTACATGTACCTGGGATTCAACCTCGCGGCTCAGCGAGGCGGGGGCGCGCACCCGCTCTTCGGTGATCGCGCGCTCCGACGGGCGATCGCGCTGGCGACGGATCGGGAGACCCTCATCTCCGCCGTGCTCGCCGGATGGGGAACGGTGCCGCCGGGACCCGCCACGGGCTTCATGTGGATCGCGGAAGGCGCGGCCCCCCAACTCCCGTACGACACGGTGGCCGCCGATCGGCTGCTGGACAGCCTCGGTTGGCGTGACGCGAACGGCGACGGGATTCGCGAGCGCGACCGTCGGCCGTTGGCCTTCGACGTTTCGTACCCTAGCTCGAGCGCACCGCGCCAGCGCACGGGCGTCATCCTCCAGGAGCAATATCGGCGCCTGGGAATCGACATGCGGCTCGTCCCGCTCGAGTTCAACGTGTGGCTCGACCGCGCGCGCGCCGGTCGGTTCGACGCCGTCATCGGAGGGTGGCAAGTGGACCTCTCGCCCAGCGGGATCAGTGGGCAATGGGGAACCGGCGCCAACTCGAACTATGGGAAATACTCGGACCCCGCCTTCGATTCGCTCGTCGCCCAGGCATCCGTCACGACCGATCACGCCGCGGCACTCATCCTGTGGCACCAGGCCCTCGAGGTCATCAACGACGATGCGCCCGCCGTCTGGTTGTTCAGCCCAAAGACGCTAGCGGGCGTGAGCAACCGGATCGACAACGTGACCATTCGGCCCGATGAATGGTGGGCCACGCTCTGGACCTGGCGAGCGGGTAGGAGGGAGGCGGCGGGTGGCGGGCGGTAGGAGAGACGGCCAGACGGCAAGACGGCCAGCGGTGGGCAGGCGCCAGGTTACCTGCCACCTGGCCTATCCCCTTGCTCCGCCTTTCAACTCCCCGTCTCACCGTCCACTTGCCGTCTAGCCGTCTGGGCGTCCGCTAGCCGTCTAGCCGTCTAGCCGTCTAGGTTGTAGGCGTGCTACTAGCTATCGCTCAGACTCGCCCCCGTAAGGGGGACTATCAGGCAAACCTCCAGCATATCGGGGCGGTGTTGGCCCAGGTGGGCCGATGGCCGGAGCCACCGGGGTTGGTGGTGTTCGGCGAGGCGGCCGTTTCGGGCTACTTCCTTCAGGGCGGCACGCGCGACGTCGCGGTGACCGCGGGCACGCTCTTCCGTGATCTCGCGGTGCAGCACCGCGCCATGGTGGCGCCGCCGCTCGACGTGTGCGTCGGCTTCTACGAGCGGTTCCAGAATCGCGTCTTCAATTCCGC
The DNA here is from genome assembly GCA_964459705.1 of uncultured Gemmatimonadaceae bacterium. Taxonomy (GTDB): domain Bacteria; phylum Gemmatimonadota; class Gemmatimonadetes; order Gemmatimonadales; family GWC2-71-9; genus JAOTWJ01. Next base: position 6,856 of record CAYWNR010000123.1, read on the forward strand.
CCTCTACGCCACGCTCGGCGGACCGGGCGCCGGCATCCGTCACGTCCATCGAAAAGTGTTTCTACCGACCTACGGCCTGTTCGACGAAGAGCGCTTCGTGGACGCGGGCACGTCGGTGGAGGCGTTCGACACGGCGTGGGGGCGGGTGGCGATGCTCGTGTGCGAGGACGCGTGGCACTCGATCACGCCCATGCTCGCCGCGCTCGACGGGGCGCAGCTGCTCCTGGTGCCGAGCGCGTCGCCGGGGCGCGGCATCGCGCCGGTTGCCGCCGGCGCGGTGAACAACACCGCCGTGTGGGAGCGGGTGATGCGGCGGGTTGCCGAGGAGCACGGGGTGTACCTGGCGCTGGCGCAGCTCGCGGGATTCGAGGGGGGGAAGGCACTGCAGGGTCGGTCGCTCCTGGTGGGGCCCGACGGCGACGTCATCGTGGCGGCACCGGTGTTCGACGAAGCGCTCGTGCAGGCCCGCCTGGACCACCGGGCGGTGCGCCGAGCCCGGTTCGAGCAGCCGCTACTGGGTGACTTGGAGGTGGCGCTTCCGACGCTGCTGCGCCGCGTGGCGGGCCAGCGCGCCGAGCTGCGCGTGGATGGCGCCGACGGTGAGGCGACGCCGGCACTGCGCCTGCCGCCGGCGAATCTCCCCATGGTGACGCCGGAAACGCCGGGCGATCCGCTGGCCATCGACCCCGCGCTCGTCGGGCAGTGGCTCGTGGCCTTCCTGAAAGAGGAGGTTTTGGGGCGGCGCGGGTTCACGCGCGTCCTGGTGGCGCTGTCGGGTGGCGTGGACAGCGCCGTCACGGCCGCGCTGGCGGCGCGCGCGCTGGGGCCGGAGAACGTGTTGGGTGTGCGGCTGCCGTACCGCACGTCGTCGGCCGAGGCCATGGACCACGCGGAGCTGGTCGCCAAGCAGCTCGGGATCAGGTTGGAGACGATCGACATCTCGGCCGCCGTGGACAGCTTCTACGCCAACGGCGAGGCCGCCGACGCCACCCGCCGCGGCAACGTGATGGCGCGAATGCGGATGATTGCCCTGTTCGACCTCTCGGCCAAGCACCACGCCCTGCCACTCGGCACCGGGAACAAGAGCGAACGGCTGCTCGGCTACTTCACGTGGCACGGCGACGACTCGCCACCCGTGAATCCTCTGGGCGATCTGTACAAGTCGCAGCTGTGGACCCTCGCCCGCCATCTCGATCTGCCGCCGGAGGTCGTGGACAAGCCGCCCACCGCCGATCTCGTCGAAGGGCAGACCGACGAGGGCGATCTCGGGATCGCGTACGAGCGAGCCGACCGCATCCTGCACGGACTGCTGACCGGGCTCGAAACCGACGAGATAGCCGCGCTGGGCTTCACCGCCGACGAGATTCGCCTGGTGCGCGAGCGGTTGGAGGGAACGCACTGGAAGCGCCAGCTCCCCACGGTCGCCATGCTCACGTCCACGACCATCGGTGAGAGTTATCTGCGGCCCGTGGACTTCGGGCGGTATCCGGAGCGGAGATGAGGGCGGGCGAGGCGGTCAGGGCGGGCGAGGCGGTCCAGGCGGTCGAGGCGGACAACAGCCCCGGTCGGCCACCTTCGATCAACCCAGCCCGGGTCGACCGCCTAGACCGCCGAGACCGCCTAGACCGCCCCCACCCCCTAAGAACGCCCAG
>CAYWNR010000124.1:0-4030 GCA_964459705.1 uncultured Gemmatimonadaceae bacterium
TCATCACGGTGCTGCTGGACATGCTGGCACTGGGCATCATCGTGCCGGTGCTCCCGAAGCTCGTGATTCAGTTCCGCGGCGGCGACGCGGCGGGCGCCGCGACGATCTACGGCCTGTTCGGCACCGTCTGGGCCGGCATGCAGTTCCTGTTCGCGCCGGTGCTCGGCGCCATCTCGGACCGGTTTGGCCGCCGTCGCGTGATCCTCCTGTCGACCTTGGGGCTCGGCCTCGACTACATCCTCATGGCCGTGTCGCCCACGCTCGGATGGCTCTTCGTCGGCCGGGTGATTTCCGGCATCACTTCCGCCAGCTACGCCACCGCCTTCGCCTACATCGCCGACGTCACACCCGCCGAGCGGCGCGCGGGACGATACGGTCTGCTCGGCGCGGCGTTCGGCATCGGGTTCATCGTCGGGCCGGCGGTCGGCGGCCTCCTTGGGGGCATCAGCCTGCGGCTCCCGTTCTGGGTGGCGGCCGGGCTCAGTCTGACGGGCACCGCGTACGGCTTCTTCATTCTGCCGGAGTCGCTACCGGCCGACCGCCGCGCGCCATTCGACCTGCGGAAGGCGAATCCCCTTGGATCGCTGGAGCTCTTGCGGGCCCACGGAACGCTCGCCGGATTGGCGGCCGCGGTCTTCCTCTATCGCATGGCACACGACGCCATGCCGAGCCTGTTCGTCATCTACGGCGACTACCGATTCGCCTGGAGCGAACGCACCGTCGGGTTGGTGCTCGCCGCCGTCGGTGCGTCGTCGATGATCGTGCAGGCAGGGCTGGTCGGTTGGTCGGTGAAACGCTTCGGCGACCGCAAGGCCATGCTCGTCGGGTTCGGGTTCGGCGCCGCGGGGTACGCCCTCTACGGCCTGGCGCCGACCGGCGCCCTCTTCGCCGCGGCCGTGCCCTTATCGGCCCTCTTCGGCCTCACCTATCCCTCGCTGCAAGGGATCATCACGAAACGCGTCGGCGCCGACCAGCAAGGCCGACTGCAAGGCGCCCTGGCCAGCATCATGGGAATAGCCGGCGTCCTGGCACCGTTGCTGTTCACCCAAACCTTCGCGCTCGCGGTCGACATCGTGCATCCCATCCACCTGCCCGGCGCCCCCTTCCTACTCGCCGGTTTCCTGCTGCTCATCGCGGCCGGGATCGCGGGAAGGGCGACGGGGAAGCAGTGAGATGAGGGGATGGAAAGGATTGAAGGGATAAACGGGATAAACGGGATAGACGGGACCGTCGGGTCCGCCGGGACCGCCGGGACCGCCGGGACCGCCGGGACCGCCTCGACCGCCCGGACCGCCTAGATTCCGCCCATGTCTCCACGTCTCACCGGACCTCGCGTTACCGACCAATGGGCCGCCGGCCCAGGCGAGAAGGCCGACCACCTCGCCGCCCTCGTCTACCTCTCGAACTTGATCGGCAGCGTACCGAGCCTGGTGCAGCCCGGTGGCGGCAACACGTCGGTCAAGATCCGCGAGACGCCCGGTGGCGCGGGCGCGCCCGACACGCTCCTCGTCAAAGGAAGCGGCACGGACCTCCGCACCGTCGGCGCCGCGGGGTTCGCACGCCTCTCGCTCGATCGGCTGAGCGAGCTGCGGAGCGCCGACGCGATGAGCGACAGCGACATGATGGCGTTCATGGCGAGCTGCATGGTGCCTGGTGGGGGCCCAACGCCGAGCGTCGAAACACCACTCCACTCGCTGCTGCCGTACCGCGTCATCGCGCACACGCACGACGTCGCGACGATGAGCCTCACCAACGTGCGTGACGCCGCGGCGGAACGCCTGGTGGCCGATGTCTTTGCCGGCGAGATCATTTACGTCCCGTACGCACGACCAGGCTTCCCACTCGCCAAGTCCGTGGCGGGCATGGTGGGCGACATCCCCAGCGACGCCGTAGGCCTGGCCCTCGCGCACCACGGCCTCATCGTCTGGGCGAACGACGCGCGGGAGTGCTACGGGCGGCTCGTGCGGCTCGTGGGGAAGGTCGAGGACTATCTGGAGACGGCGCGCCGCGGCCGCAAGCTGCTCGGTACCGTCACGCGTCCCGTCCCGTCGTCCGGGGAGCGCCGGGCGCATGCCGCCCGTGTCATGCCCATCGTGCGCGGCGCGCTCGGGACACCCGACCGTGTGGTCCTGCATCTGGACGACGGCGACGACGTCCTCGAAGCGCTGAGCGCGGACCGCACCCGGGAGCTGGTGCAACGCGGCATGGGCACGCCCGACCACCTGCTGCGCGCCGGGCGACTGCCCGTTTGGCTCGAGGTCGATCCGGGCCTCCCCGACGACCGGCTGGCGGCCACGACCCTGGAGCAACTGGCGCGCGCGAAAGACGAGTACGAAGCCTATCACGCGCGCAACGCGGCCCGCGGGGAGCCGCCGCTCCCCGACTGGGCCAAGGTGATCCTCGTTCCGGGGATCGGCATGATCACGGCGTTCAAGGACAAGCGGAGCGCGGCGACCGCGAGCGTCTGCTACCGAGCGGTGCTGGAGACGATCGCGAACGCGGAGGCGCTGGACGCGTTCCAGTTCCTGCCCGAAGCCGACGTGTTTGAGTTCGAGCATTGGCCGCTGGAGCGTCGCAAGGTGGACGAGCAGATCGCGAAGGGGCGTGCGACCCTTCTGCTGCCGCGTCACGTAGCGGTCGTGATCGGCGGCGGCAGCGGCATCGGCGAGGCCGCGGCCCGGCGCTTTGCCGAGCAAGGCGCGCATGTCGTGGTCGCGGATCTCGACGAGGCATCCGCGGTGGCCGTCGCGTCGGATATCGCCAAGAAACTCCCCGGCCGCGCCATCGGTGTGGGCACCGACGTCCGAGACGACGCGAGCCTGGCGGCGCTCTTCGAGCGCGCGGTGCACGAGTTCGGCGGATTGGACTGTCTCTTTTACACGGCCGGCCTGCCGCCGCGCTTCGCCCCGCTCACCGATCTCCACCGGGACGACCTCCAGCGACAACTCGACGTGCATTACCTCGGCGCGGTCGCCGCCATCCGGGAGGCCGCGGTCGTTATGCGCCGCCAGGGCACGGGTGGCGCCATCGTCGCCTCCGTTTCCAAGGCCGCGCTCGCGCCCGGGCGCGACGCCCTTGCCTATGGCGGGAGCAAGGCGGCGTTGCTGCAGGCGTTGCGCGTCGCGGCGGTCGAGCTGGGCGCCGACGGAATTCGCGTGAACGCCATCAACGCCGACCAGATCGAAACTCCGCTGTTCACCAAGTTCGTAAGCGAGCGCGCCGCGGCGCGGGGCATCTCGGTCGAGGAACAGCTCGAGGCGTACCGCAAGCGGAACGTCATGGGCGTCTCGCTCATCCCCGCCGAGGTGGTGGCGGACATCGCGGTCCTGCTCGCGAGCGAGCGGTTCCGTTACACCACGGGAGACATCCTCACGGTGGACGGTGGATTGCCCGAGGCGTTCCCGCGCTAGGCACGCTCCGTACGACTGGGTGGGGAGTGTCCTCGGGCCGAGTCCGCGAGTAAACTCGCGGCTCGGCTCTCCCGCGTGAAGCGGGCCGCGAATGCCGCTTCAGGCGGCAGCGCCGAGCGGCGGCTTCACGCCGCCGTACCCGGCGGGCGTTGAGATCCCTCACCGCCCAACCCCATGGCCGGCGCCGCACCCGGCCACACTGCTGTTGAGCTAGCCTTGCGCGTAGCTTGTGATTGCTCATTCTCCTAACGGACGATTGCGATGACGGACATCTCTCGCGTTCCAGCCGCGCTCCTCTGCGGCACGCTCGCACTGGTTGGTTGTGCCGGCGGTTCCGGCACCCAATCCACGGCCATGCCGCCGCGTTTCATGCTCGTCGTGCACGGCGGAGTCGGCACCATCCTCCGGGAGAACATGACCCCCGAGCGGGATCGCATGTACCGCGACACGCTCCAGGCCGCGATCGGCGCCGGCTACGAGGTGCTGAACGGTGGCGGTACGGCGCTCGACGCCGTGGCGGCCGTGATCACCAAGCTCGAGGACTCTCCCCTGTTCAACGCGGGCAAGGGCGCGGTGTTCACCAACGCCGGTACCAATGAGCTGGACGCCAGCATCATGGA
>CAYWNR010000124.1:4130-8501 GCA_964459705.1 uncultured Gemmatimonadaceae bacterium
GGCATGACCAACAAGCGCTGGGGCCGGATCGGCGACTCGCCCATCATCGGGGCCGGCACGTACGCCAACAACGCGAGCTGCGCGGTCTCCGGCACCGGACACGGCGAGTTCTTCATCCGCAATACGGTCGCGCACGACATCTGCGCGCGGGTGCAGTACCTCCACGAATCGGTGGTGCAAGCCGCCGAGTACGTGATCAACAAGGAGCTGGTGGCGCAGCATGCCGACGCGGGAGTGGTCGTGCTCGACCCGCACGGCACCTTCACGGCGACGTTCAATACGTCGGGGATGTATCGCGGTTGGGTGGGCCCGGATGGCAAAGTCGTGATCAAGATCTACAAGGACGAGTAGCCTGCCTCACCCCTGCCCTCGGCCTCACCCCGGCCCTCTCCACTACGTGGAGAGGGAGAGAGTGAAGTCCCCTCTCCACATAGTGGAGAGGGTCAGGGTGAGGCCTCGCGCAGAGATTGAACCAGGCTGAGGCTCGGCAGGAGGGGCCATGAACTCCGCACCAACGCTCGCGCTCCTGCTTGCGGCCTGCGGTGGCGGCTTGGGCGAAGTGGCGCGCACCACCGAGCGCGACAGTGCCCAGGTCCATATCGTCGAGATCCGGGGGAATCCCTCTCCGCTGGCGTGGCGGATCGACTCCGTGCCACGGGTGGACATCGGTGGTGAGGACGCCGACTCCACGCAGCAGCTGTTCCGCGTCTCCCGAGCATTGCGGATGCATGATGGACGCATTGTGGTCGCGAACGGCGGCACCGGCCAGCTACGATTCTTCGACACCGATGGCCGGTTCTTACTTTCGGCGGGGCGGAAGGGGGAGGGACCCGCCGAGTTTCGCGTCATTGGATCGGTCTTCCCCTATCGAGGAGACTCTCTGCTCGTGACCGACCCTCAGCTGCGGCGAGTCTCGATCTTCGACGGCCAAGGGACGTTCGGTCGCAGCTTCGCCATCCAAACAACCACCGACTTGCCATTTGCCAGTGTGATCGGCGTGTTCGACGACCTGACGCTGCTCGGCCAGGGCTTCGCGAGCACCGGTGGTGCGACTCCATTCGGCCCGCAGCGGTATGACAACGCCCTGTATCACCTCGATTCGGTCGCCGCTCTCCTGACATCGCTGGGCCATTTCTCCGGAAGCGAGATGTTCTTCGAGGCAATCCAAGGTGGTTTCCGTGTGAAGGAGGCATTGTTCGGGCGGAGTACGGGCTACTTCGCCGCCGGAAGTCACTTGTACGTCGCACCCAACGACACGTACGAGATCCGGCGCTATAGCCCGGATGGAACGCCGGACCGGATTCTCCGCCGCATCCGCGAGCCTCACCAGGTGACCGACCACGGAGCGCGCACGGCGGGTGGCGGACGCGCGTACGGACAACGCAAGGCGTGACGCGGAGCGCCTCCTCGACGAGTTGCCACGTCCATCCGCGTTCCCAGCTTATGGCACCGTGATCGCGGACGACTCGCTCAATCTCTGGGTCGGTAACTACGTGCCGGGAACGAGGGCGCCCACAACCTGGACCGTGTTCGATTCGGGTGGGCGCATGCTCGGCACCATTGCGAATCCGCGGGGTTTCGTACCCGACCACATCGGGCAGAGCTTTCTACTCGGACGATGGCGCGACGAGTTGGATGTGGAGCACGTGAGACTTTACCTACTGAGCAAGTAGTGTCGTAATTCCGCGTCAGGAGCTCACTCCCGCACGAAGAACGCCCGCTCCGCCGTCACCGTCTGCTTCGTCTTCGTGTCCGTCACGCGCACCCGCGCCACGTGCACCCCCTTCGTCCCCTCCGGGATCCCCAGGGCGAGCCCGAAGCCGAGCGGCCCGTCACCCGCCGGCACCGCCAGCTCGTACTTCACGTCCAGCGTGCCCGCTCGCTTCCGCGCCTGTTCTGCTAGCCGCCCAAGTTCCCGCACGGGCACACGCTGCTCCTCCACGTTCACAACCTGAAATGTCACCTTGAGCCGCCCCGCCTGCATCGCGTCCGCCGTGATGCCGTACAACTCCCAGTAGAAGCGCGCCACGGTGCCGGCGGCGAGCGTGAGCGACGGCCGTACCGTGACCGGCGGCCGGTCCGTGATGCGTGCCACCCACCGCTCGTCACCGAAATACAACTCGTCGGCTAGCATCAGGTCCGACGCCCGCTGCTCCTCGGCTGGCGGCACGGTGAGCACGTAGCGCGCCCGCTCGGCAGTGCGGCAAGACCGATCCAACAGCTCGAGCGAGTACACGTACGACCCCGGCGCCAGCTCCAAGAAGTAGCGTTTCACACGCGGCGGCTTCATCGGCTCCAGATCAATGGCCTTCGACACCTGCTGTAACGCGGAATCCAACAGGAAGAAGCCCAGCGTGGGCAACGGATTGAGACAGCTCAGCGGTGACATCCAACGCGTGTAGAGCTCCACGCGTGGCTGCCAAGCCCGACGATAGCGGATCACCTGGTGATCCATGGCTCGGAACGCATCGTAGTCCTCCGCGGCAAACCCCGATATCGTGGTGGGGTCGATGTCGCTGCGCGCGGCGAGTGCCAGGTCAAGCGACACGCCGTCCAGGCCGCTGCCTGTCCGTACGACGGTCTCGTGCATCCCCCGCGGCGTGTAGATCACCAGCGGGAATCGCTGCTCCATCTCGCCAAGCGGTCGGGCCAGGGCCAGTGGGACGCCAATCCGGACGAGCATCCCGGATTCCCCATAGGCATCGAACAGATTCACCTCGCCTTCCGGGGCGAACCGCCGCGACATGTCCGCAAGAAGCAACCGCGCCCGATGCGCGATCAGTCGCTCGTTGTAGGGCTGTAAGAACAGCGGCCACGCCGCCCGCCAGAACCCCCGTGGCACACGCCCGGCTGGTGCCGGTACACGGGTCGGTACCTGAAGGTCGCTCAGGCCGCCCGACACGGTCCTCAAGATCGTGATTGAGTCAGCGAACAGCAGATCGAGCGACTGATCCAACGCCGCGAACCGCCCAGGTGCCACCTCCATCGCCCGATCAGCCAAGCCCGCATGCCCTTCGAATTCGTAGCGCACCACGCGCAGCTCGGCGGCAACGACGTCGTCGAGATCTTGGGTGCGTGGAGCGCAGTCCTGGGATTCACGACTGAGCCGCAGGAGTGCGCACACCGTCACCCGCAACCGTTCCGCAAACTCGTTGAACGGCCAGGGACTCGGACGCAGGTCGTTGAGCGACACCCACAAGCTGTCGAACGTGGCCCTCCTGCCAATACCCGAGAGCTGACTGTACCACGCCAACAACGTGTCGAACTGGGCGGCTGCCAGCCCGCTCTCGCGGAAGCGCTCCAGGAGTGGCAGGTCGGATGGCGCAGGCCGCTGGAGAAGGCAGCCGTGCTGGCAGCCGAGGGGCGCGTCTACGGTGGGAACGACGAAGGAGAATCGATTCAGGTTTCTGAGCCAGCCCATCACGGCCACCCAGCGCGCAACGGCGCTGCCGAGCGAATCCGCGGTGCCCAGGGAATCCGCGTATTGCCGTAACCGAGTTTGCCATGCCAGCTGCTGGACCGACGCACCGCCACCCAGGCCTGTGGCGAGCTCGCTCTTGCGGTGTCCTTGTGCGATCTCTGCATCGGCGCGTCCGTCGCGCAGTTCTCGCAGGACGAACATCACCATCTCCGGCAGTGTCCAATTGGCTCCGCTGGCGATCCCCACCGGCTGGAACGCGCGATCCCATACTGCCTCGACCCGGTCCTGGAATCCGCTCCGGCCGATCCAACGAAGCAGGAGTAGTGCGGCAATCTCCTCAGAGGTGAACGTCGTGTCCGACGTGACGAGCGCGCTCAGTGTGGCGACGGCGGCAGCCGTGTCCGCGGCGTGCAACACTCGGCGGGCGTCGTCCAAGTGAGACGGCGTCGCAAGGGACACCTGCAGGAAAGCAACCAGAACCAACATAAGCCGACCACCACGGTCGCTGATGCGCACTACCGACGGCGGATGTTCGGAGGTACCCCGCCTTTCCCGAAGGGGTTCACCGCTTCACAACGGGCGGTCGGCGACGGGCAACGACTGGCGGGGACGGACGCGATGCGCTGTCGAGGAGCCTCTCAGTCGTTGGTCGGCTTGAGCAGCTCCGCCAGACGTGGGAAGTAGCTCACCGCCGCCGCGATGTCCCCATCGTTCGCCACCGCGAACCGATCGCGCGCCTCGGGCCCCCACCGCACCTCCACCACCCGCCGCGCGAGGTAGCGCGAGATCCAGTATCCCACCGTGCTGTCCGGTTGCGCCTCGAGGCCGAGCCGGTCGTGAACGCGCGCCATGAACGGCGGCAGGAGCGCCGCGCGCCAGCGCGCGGGTTCGCCCGCCCACGCGTGCTCGGCCCCCGCGGTCTCCGGCAGCGTGAAGGCCACGCTGTCCGC
>CAYWNR010000125.1:0-8495 GCA_964459705.1 uncultured Gemmatimonadaceae bacterium
CTGACCGCCCTGACCGCCTAGACCGCCCTGACCGCCCTGACCGCCTAGACCGCCCCGACCGCCTATGACCGCCGAGTCCCCCGCCCCGGCGTCAGCGTCCCGCACCACGATGTCGGAGCTCATGATGCCCAACATGGCCAACAACCTCGGCCATGTGTTCGGTGGGGTGATCTTGTCGCTCGTGGATCGTGTCGCGGCGACGGCGGCCATTCGCCACGCCCGGCAGCCGTGCGTGACGGTCTCCGTGGACCGCGTGGACTTCCACGAGCCGATCCATCTCGGTGAGCTGGTGGTTGCGCACGCCAGCGTCAACTACGTGGGGCGGACCTCCATGGAAGTCGGCGTCCGGATCGAGGCGGAGGACCTGATCACCGGTGCCCGCCGCCACACGAACAGCTGCTACGTGACGTTCGTTGCGATCGACGCGGATGGGCGTCCCACACCCGTGCGTCCGCTGTTGCTGGAGACCAAGGACGATCATCGCCGGTACGCGGCGGCAGATGCGCGCCGCCGCCTTCGTCTCGAGGAGCGAAAGAGCGAAGGCAGGCGGTGACGCGCGTCGCGTGCGTCTTGAGCGGCGGTGGCGCCAAGGCCGCGGCACATCTTGGCGCCCTGCGCGCGCTGGGCGAACACGGCCTCACGCCCGTCCACTACGTGGCCACGTCCATGGGAGCCCTCGTCGCCGCGGCGCTCGCGGCCGGGAGGACGCACGAGGACGTCATCGAGGTCCTCGACTCCATCCGCCGCAAGGACATCGCGGCGCCGGCGCTCGGGATCCTGCTGGGCGTATTCGGCGAGAGTCTCTTCCGTCCCGGCCCGTTGCGCCAGCTCATCGGGCGACTGGTGCCGGCGCGGCGCTTCGAGGATCTGGCGGTACCACTCACCGTAACCACGGTCGACCTCGAATCGGGGGAACTGGTGGTGTTCGGGGCCGGTGGCCGATCGGACGTGTTGCTCGCAGACGCGCTGTACGCCACCTGCGCGTTGCCGCTCTACTTCCCACCCGCGGCCATCGGAGGCCGGCTGCTGGTCGATGGCGGCCTGCGCAGCGTGCTCCCGCTCGATGAGGCGGGAGGGCTCGACCCGGACATGCTGTTCGCGGTGAGTGTGGGTCCGTCGTGGCGTGAGGCGCCGCCCGATCGACCGGCGCGCGTTCCGGCGTTGATCCGGCGCAGCGGGCAGGTGCAGCGCGTGATGATGGCGGCCCAAACCGAAGCGCTGCTGGAGCGGTGGACATCGCGACCGCCCGGGACGCGTCCCGAATTGGTGCTCGTCGAGCCGGCGGTTCGCGCGGAGACCACGTTCCGCCTCGACCTCGTGCGTGAGTACGAGGCGGAAGGGTACCGCGCGGCCGGCGCGGTGCTGGCGGCCCGGCGAGTGCCGTGACGGCGCCGGTCTGGTTAACGTTCGGGCACTAGTTTCCCGAGATACTGACGGCTCATGACTCCGTCCTACTTCACCCCCGACGAGGCAAACCGCACGCTGCCGCTGGTCCGGCGGATTGTGCAGGACATCGTGGACGAGTACGAGCGCTGGAAGGACGGTCTCGCGCGGTTCGAAGCCGCGGTGGCGCAGCAGCACCCGGGCGAGGCCGAGTCCGCGGAAGCGCTCGCGCTGCAGCGGCGCGTGGACGAGATCGCGCAGCACATCAACGCCTACATCGCCGAGTTGGAGCAGGTCGGATGCGTCCTGAAAGGCTTCGACGACGGCCTGGTCGATTTTCGGGGCCACCTGGACGGTCGGGATGTGTGGTTCTGCTGGAAGCTCGGCGAGTCCGAGGTGGCTCACTGGCACGAGATCGACGAGGGGTTTCGGAGCCGCCGTCCCATCGCGCCCCAGCCCGCCGGCGACTCACTCGACCGATGACCACGGTCCTCGTCCTGCATCTGCTCGGCATCGGGATGTGGCTGGGTGCCGGCTGCGTCGCGCTGGCCTTCGCCGCGGACGCGAAAGCCGATTCCCCGATGCGCCTGCCGCGCCTCCTCCTGCTCACCCGTATCTACTCACTCGTACTGGCGCCCGGCGCGGTGCTCGCGACGGCGTCGGGGATCGCGCTCACGATGATGGCGTCGAGCGCGGGGTTCGGGGCCCGTCTTGGCGAGCCCGCCCTGGCCGCCATGCAGGCACTCGGCGTGCTCGCGGGTGTCATCGAGGTGGCCGTGTCGTTCCCGACGGCGCAGCGGCTCGCGGGGACGGCCGCGGTCGCCGTCAACGAGAAACGCCCGTGGGCGGGTGAGCGGCTGCGGTTCAGGCTCACCGTCCTGCTGGTGGTCACGCTCACCCTGGTGGCGGTCTCCACGTACCTCGGCGTCCTGGGGGCGTCCACGAACGCATGACCGCAGCTCTGGGGGACCCGCGGCGCCTCATTGGGCGGGCGACCCTCCGCGGTCTCAGTCACGTCGGGCGGTTCGCGTACTTCGTCCTGGAAATGTTCCGCACGCTCTCGGAGTGGCGGATCTGGGTTCCGCGAGCCTTGCAGCAGGCCGAGCACGTGGGCTACGGCTCCTTGTTCATCGTCCTGCTCACGGCGGGGTTTGCCGGCGCGGTGACGGCGTTGCAGACCGGCTACCAGTTCCAGGCCAACCTGCCCGTCTACATCGTCGGCGGGCTGATCGTCCAGACCATCGTGCTCGAGTTGGGTCCGGTGTTGACCGCGCTCCTGCTCTCGGGTCGGATCGGCGCGCGCTACGCCGCCGAGCTGGGGACCATGCGCGTCACGGAGCAGATCGACGCGCTCGAGAGCCTCGGCCGGTCGGCCTCGTCGCACCTGATCATCCCGCGCGTGATCGCCGGCACGCTGATGCTGCCGGTGCTCGTGATCTTCGCGGATCTGATCGGGATCGGGTCGGGGTATCTCTTCGCGCACACGGGGACGCTCCAAATCACGTGGGCCGACTTCACCTACGGCGCGCGATACTTCTTCCGACCGTGGGACCTGTATTACTCGATGATCAAGTCGGTGTTCTTCGGGTTGGCCATCTCGCTCGTTCCCTGCTACGTCGGGTTCACGACCAAGCAAGGCGCCGAGGGCGTTGGCAGGGCCACCACGGCGGCGGTGGTGAGCGCGTCGGTGTTGATCCTGTTCCTGGACGCGTTGCTGGCGCAGGTGCTGTTGCCCAATGCCTGATTGCTTGCAGGCGGCTCCGCCGCTGGCGGGATTGCCGCCTCGCTGCGCGACGCGGCGCGGGATGAGCGGGATGTGGGTGCCCCGTGATCCCGCTATGTTCCCCCCGCATGTCTCCCCAGCCCTCCAACGCGCTCCGCTTCAAGCGCGCGCTGCTCAAATGGTTTCGCGCCAACGGTCGCAGCCTGCCGTGGCGCGACACGCGGGACCCGTATCACGTCGCGGTCTCGGAGTTCATGCTCCAGCAGACGCAGGTGACGCGGGTGCTCGAGTACTACCCGCGTTTCCTCGAGCGCTTTCCGACGGTGTACGCGCTGGCGCGCTCGCGTCCGCGCGCGGTGCGCGAAGCGTGGGAGGGGCTCGGCTACTACCGGCGCGCCGAGAACCTGCATCGGATGGCGCGGACGGTGGTGCGGGAGCACGGGGGAACCATCCCCGCGGACCCGGCCGCGCTCCAAGCGCTGCCCGGTGTGGGCCGCTACACCGCCGGCGCCATCGCCACCTTCGCGTACGAGCGGCGTGCGGCGGCGGTGGATACGAACGTCGCGCGGGTGTTGCGACGGGCGTTTCGGCCGACGGGCCGACGGAAGACGGCGGACCGGCAGAAGACGGCGGACCGGCGGACCGGCGGACCGGCGGACCGGCGCATCTGGGAGCTGGCGAAGCTCCTCTTACCGCGGTCAAGATCCGTTGCCTGGGAGTTCAATCAAGCGCTCATGGACTTGGGCGCGCGCATCTGCGTCTCGCGGCAGCCGCGCTGCCCGGACTGTCCGGTCCGACCGGCATGCCGAACGGGGAAGGCGCGGACATAGCGAGCACAATCGATCCGCCGGTCCGCCGATCCCCCGGTCCGCGGGATCATCGGTCCGCCGGTCCGCCGGTCCGCCGGTCCGCCGCCGGGGTGGTTGCGGGGGGCGGCAGGTGATCAAGCTCGTCAACGTCCACAAGCGGTTCGCGGAGCTGATCGTCCTCGACGGCGTGGACTTCGAGGTCGAGCGCGGGGAGACCATCGCGCTGTTGGGACCGTCGGGCACGGGGAAGAGCGTCCTGCTCAAGCATATCAACGGGCTGATCCATCCCGACCGCGGCGAGGTCTACGTGGACGGGCTGAGCGTGCCGAACCTCAAGCGGACGGAAATCGCCAAGCTGCGGTCGCGGATCGGCTACGTCTTCCAGTTCGGGGCGTTGTTCGACAGCATGACCGTGGCGGAGAACATCACGCTCGGCATCACGGACGAGGAATGCGCCGCTGATGAGCGGTTTTGCAGCGCCCGCGTGGTCGAGTGCCTCGAGCTGGTGAACCTGGCGGCCGATACCGCGCGCAAGTACCCGGCGGATCTCTCCGGCGGCATGCGGAAGCGGGTCGGCATTGCGCGCGCCATCGCGGGACAGCCGGAGTACCTGTTGTACGACGAGCCGACGTCGGGGCTCGATCCGGTGAACGCCGACATCATCGACGATCTCGTGGTGAAGCTCCGCGACACGTTGGGCGCCACGAGCGTCGTGGTGAGTCACGACGTCCGCGGCGCGTTCCGGGTGGCCGACCGGGTGGCGTTGCTCACGGACGGCAAGATCCGGGCGTTCGCGACGCCCGACGAATTCCGGCGGAACGCGGACCCGGTGGTGCAGGAGTTCATCGAGCGCGATTTCGGCGCGATGCCGCAGCAGTGAGGACGGGAGACCTATGGAGCTGCACTACAAACAGGAAGTAACCGTCGGCCTGCTGGTGGTCGTGGCGCTGGTTGCGATGATCGCCGGGCTGGCCTTCCTGTCGGGCAAGAGCATGTTCGGCAGCGGCACCACGAGCTTCGCCGTCAAGCTCACCAACGTGTCGGGTCTGGTGGAAGGCGATCCGGTCCACATCTCCGGTGTGCGCGTGGGGCGGGTGGCGGGAATCCAGTTGCGCGGTGTCGAGGACGTGGTCCTACACCTGGAGGTTTCGCGCTCGGTGGGGCCGAAGGTGGACGCCAAGGTCGTCGTGCGCCCGCTGGACATGTTCGGGGCCATGTTCGTGGACTACTTCCCGGGCCAGGGACGGGAGGCGCTGGCGGAGGGGCAGATGCTGACCGGCCAACGTGATCTTCCGCTCACGGAGCTGGCGGGAACGATGGCGACACAGGCGGGTGACGCGCTGAACGGCGCGGGCGCGGTGTTGTCGCAGCGCACGGCGGACGAGCTGCACGCGACGCTCGAGGCCGCGGAGCGGGCGCTGAACGTGGTCGCTCAGCTCGGGAGCGGACCACTCGGCCACGACGCCCAGGTGGCCATGGCCAATCTCGCGTCCGCGACCAGCCGCCTCGACTCGACGCTGGCGAGCCCGGATCTCACCAAGGCCGTGCGCCAGCTGGATGAGATCACCGGCAACATGAACGACATGGTGCTCGGTCTCGCGGACGCCACGCGCGGTTTGGCCGCGATCATGGCCAAGATCGACAGTGACTCAGGATCGTTGGGTCGCATGGTGAACGACACGACCATGTACGCCGAGGTCGTCCGCCTCACCACGTCGCTCAGGCTGCTGCTCGACGACATGCGGGAGCGGCCACAGCGGTACTTCAACCTGTCGGTGTTCTAGGAAACGACGGTCCCGACGGACTCGACGGTCCCAGCAGCCTCTTTCCCTTCGGGACCGCCGTGACCGCCGGTTCCGGGACCTCTATCTTACTCCGATGCTGACCCTCACCTTCCTCGGCACCTCCGCCGCGCGGCCCACCGTGGAGCGATCCGTCTCGGCCATCGCGCTCCGGCGCGAAGGCGAGACGATGCTGTTCGATTGCGGCGAGGGAACGCAGCGCCAGATGATGCGCTACGGCGTGGGATTCACGTTGGGCGAGATCTTCTTCACTCACTTCCACAGCGACCACTTCCTCGGCGTGATCGGCCTGGTGCGGACGCTCGGACTTCAGGGGCGCATGGACCCGCTCACGCTCTATGGCCCGCGAGGTGGGGAGCGGGTGTTGCGGCAGGCGTTGGAGCTGGGTGTGGAGCGGACGCCGTTCGCGGTCGAGGTTCGCGAGCTGAGTCCGGGCGACCGGCTCGCGCGTGACGGCTACGACATCGAGGTGCTCGCGGCGGATCACGGCGGGTCCGCGGTGAGCTACGTGCTGCGGGAGCACGAGCGCCTCGGGCGTTTCGATCCCGAGAAAGCGCGCGCCATGGGAATCCCCGAGGGCCCAATGTGGGGCAGGCTGCACAAGGGAGAGACGGTGGAGTGGGAGGACGGGCGGTCCGGCGGTCCGGCGGTCCGGCGGTCGGCGAGGCCCGACGAGCTGGTTGGTGCTCCTCGCCCGGGGAGGTTGGTGGTCATTTCGGGTGACACGCGGCCGAACCCGGTCCTGGTCGAGGCGGCGGCGGGTGCCGATCTCCTGGTGCACGAGGCAACGTTCACGCACGACGAGCACGATCGCGCGCTCGAAACCCGCCATTCGACGGCGCAGGAAGCGGCGCAAGTAGCGCTGGCCGCCCAGGTGAAGCGGCTCGTCCTCACGCACCTATCGGCGCGGTTCTCGACGGCCTGGGGCGAGCTACTCGACGAGGCGCGCGCGGTCTTTCCGGAAACGGTCGTGGCGAAGGACGGGATGGAGGTGGACGTGCGTTTTCCAGACGGCGAGCCGTAGAGTCGCGAGTCCCGCCATCCCGTCCATCCCGTCAGTTCCCCGTCGGCCCCGGATCGATCTCCGCCGGCGTCACCACCACCTCACCGGACATGACGAACCGGCCGTGGATCGCGCAGTAGTACGTGAAGGTGCCGGCGTTGGGGAACGTCACCGCGAACTCTCCGTTCGAGCGATCCCCCGAGCTGGGCAGCCTCGTGTTGTCGAACGTGACCGTATGGATGTTGAAGCCCTTCCACTCGAACGTCACGGCCTCCCCGGCTTTGATGGTGATGCTGGCGGGAACGTACCGGTTGTCGAGGACGTTCACGTGGTTGGCCAGCGTCGGAGTGTCGTCGGGGTTCGAGGGATCGCTGGAGCACGTGGCCAGCGCGGCGCAGGTCAGCAACCCGAGCGCGGCGCACCGCACAGGCCTCCATGGGTTCGTCGTCATCGTACGATCTCCGTCCCGCAGGCCGCCGCCGGTGGGTCCGTGGATGGCGCAATAGTAGTCATACGTTCCCGAGGTGTCGAAGGTCCGATGTGGTTCATCGACCGTCGTCCGTCGGCTTTGCGGATAGGGAATTGGGACGTTCCCCTTTCCGGTGGCGGGGAACAGCATCCCCTACCTACGTCTGGTTTTCGTGGGGTTGACCCGTTTTCCTTAGCCTCGTTAGCTTGACAAGCTCGCCCGCCCGGCAGGTTTGGAGGGCGGGTTGCGTTTGTGGGAATGGGGCTGTAGCTCAGCTGGGAGAGCGCCTGGATCGCACCCAGGAGGTCAGGGGTTCGAGCCCCCTCAGCTCCATCGGAGGCCAGACGCCTAGACGCACGGACGCACAGGCGGATAGGGGTTGGTCAAGCGAGATGTGATGTTCCTAGCCGTCTAGGCGTCTCGGCGTCTGTGCGTCTAGGTCTTCTGCCCCTTGGTGTAACTGGCAACACGCCTGACTCTGGATCAGGAGAGTCCTGGTTCGAGCCCAGGAGGGGCAATGAAGGCCGCAGCAACTGCTGCGGCCTTTTCATTGCTCCCCCTGGGCTCTTTGCCGCTTGCTTCGCTGCGTGGTCGAGCCCAGGAGGGCAACTTGAAGGGAGTCACCAGTTAGGTCGGCTCCCTTTCTTGTTTTTCAGCGGGTGGTCCCCAAGAATCTCCCCGAGATTCGTGGAGGTGGTGTACCGCCGGGAATCAGCGATGCGTCGAACGCCGGGGCATGACGCGCGCGACCTTGACCTCGACGTCGCTTCCCCCGTCCGGCTCGCAGGGGCCAGCGGACTGGTGGTAGCGGCACGCGGGGTGGTTCTGCTCGTACAGACGTTGGTTCACAGGATCGAACTCGACCTGGATCTCGCCAGCTCGGGGTTGCCAGTCCACCATCGTTCCCTTGTTGGTGTTGTGCGGGGAGTGAAATCACCCGCTACGACGTTCACTTTCTTGTCATCGGCCAGTGAGTCCTCCAACTTCCTCACTGTCACAGCACTGGGATCATGTATGGTCGAGATTGCAGGGATCATGACGGTGCCCTACCGGCCCCGGCGCGTGATAGACGCCGTAGTACGACGCCTGCGCGACGACGAGTCGTGACCTCTGATCGTCCTAAATCTGAGTGATAATGTCCGCCCGAACTCAGGGGAGTCCCCCGCTGCTCAAGGAGTTTCCAAGTGCCAGATAGCGAAGGGAATACTGACGCAAAGACCTACGGCATTGGTGTCCCCATACCGAATCCCGTCTATGAACTCAAAGGCTCCAATAGCCTGGAGTGGGGGATGAAGGACAGACTCTC
>CAYWNR010000126.1:0-8485 GCA_964459705.1 uncultured Gemmatimonadaceae bacterium
AGGACGAGGATGTGATCACCGGCGCGGAACCGGTAATCCGGGCTCGCCATCACGTGCGCCGGCTCTCCGCCGCCCGCGTGCTGGCGGATCATGAGCACGCTCACGCCGCACCGCCGCCGCACGTCCAGCTCCCGAATCGTGTGGTCCACGAACTCGCTCGGCGTGGGGACCTCGGCCACGACCGTGTCGCGGGCGGCGGGAACCGAGGCCATCCGCTCCATGGACACGGCGGAGACCATGCTCCCGACCATGTCGCGCTTGAAGATCTCGGCGTTGTAGCGCTCGAGCACATCTTCCGGCCAGATCGCACCGACCAGCTTGCCGTCGTCGACCACGGGAATCTCGCCGCGGTAGCCCTGCATGAGATGCATCAAGTCGGCCAGCGGACGGTCGGACGTGATGGAGGGGTAGTTGTCCATGACCATGATGTCCTCCGCGATCACCAGCCCCTCCAACGCGCCCGGGTTGCGCATCACGGGATGGACTTCATCCGCGGTGACGAGCCCGAGCAGCTTGTGGTCGGCGTCCGTAACGAACAGGGTACTGCCGGTGTGACCGATGAACGTGGACAGGAGCTTCGTCAACCCGTCTCCCGGCCGGACCGCCGCGTGCGCCTCGCGCATCACCGCGCGCGCCGGTACGTGCTCCAGCACGTTCACCGCCTGCCCGCCATGCACGTCGATGCCACGCCGGTGGAGCTTGAGCGTGTAGATGGATTCGCGCTGGAGTCGGGTGGCGATGAGCGTCCCAATGATGCAGCTGATCATCAGCGGCAGGATGATGGCGTAGTCACCCGTCAGCTCGAAGATGATCAGGATGGCGGTAATGGGCGCGTGGGTGGCTGCGGCGACGATCGCGCCCATCCCGACGAGGGCGTAGGCCCCGACGCCTCCCGTGGCCCCCGGCCAGAGCGACTCGACGACCGTGCCGACGGCCCCGCCCAGCATGGCACCGATGAACATCGAGGGGGCTAGGATTCCGCCCGACCCGCCGGACCCGAGGGTGATGGAGACCGCCAGAATCTTGAGTACCACGAGCACGAGCATGAACTGCCACGTGAGGTGGCCGCGGAGCGCCTCATTGATGGCCTCGTACCCCACCCCGAAGATGTGCGGCGCCCACAGCCCCATGATGCCGATGAGGAGTCCACCCAAGGCGGTGTGCAGGGGCGGATACCCGCGCATGTGCTCGAACACGTCTTCGAGGCGGTACAGCACCCGGATGAACGCGAGGGCGGCGAACCCAGCGACGATGCCGAGGCCCGCATACGCGAACAGCTCCGTGGCGTGCACGAGGCTGTACGCCGGCACTTCGAACGCGGGGAAATCGCCGAAGTAGTGGTGGCTGACCACCGTGGCCGCCACCGACGAGATGACGATGGGCGAGAACTGCGACACGCCGAAGTCGCCCAGGAGGATCTCGACGGCGAACAAGGCACCGGCGACCGGCGCGTTGAACGTGGCGGCGATGCCGGCGGCCGCCCCGCAGCCCACCAGCGTCCGGAGCCTCCGCTGGTCGATCCGGAGCCACTGGCCGATGGTGGAGCCGAGCGCCGCCCCGATCTGGACGATCGGCCCCTCGCGGCCCACCGAGCCGCCGGTGCCGATCGAGATGCCCGACGCCACCAGCTTGGCCATCACCACCCGTGGGCGGATCCGGCCCGACCGAAGCGCGACCGCCTCCATTACCTCCGGGACGCCGTGGCCCCGCGCTTCCTTGGAGAAGTAGTAGATGATGAGCCCGACGATGAGCCCGCCCACCGTGGGGACGATGAGCTTCCACCAGAAGGGGAGGCCCGCGATGTACTCGAGCGTGTAGGGGCCCCGGTGCCAGGCGCCCCGATTGACCAGCTGAATGAAGAGACGGAAGCCGACGGCGCAGTACCCGCCGAGGAGGCCGATGACCAGGGCCACGATGACCATGGACATCTGGCCCGCCTGACGCAGGCTGTCGTGCGCCCGGCGCAGCTGGGCCCGCGCGCGCTCGATGACGAGCATCGTTCTCCTTTCCGCGCGCGCAAGGTGCACGGGATGCACCGGAGAGGGAAGGGGGGCCGTTCCCAATCCTGCCGCCACAGCGCCGCGAGACCTCATTCCCCAACCCCCTCTCCGCCACGCGGAGAGGGA
This sequence comes from uncultured Gemmatimonadaceae bacterium, assembly GCA_964459705.1. Classification (GTDB taxonomy): domain Bacteria; phylum Gemmatimonadota; class Gemmatimonadetes; order Gemmatimonadales; family GWC2-71-9; genus JAOTWJ01. The sequence goes on from CAYWNR010000126.1 coordinate 2,127, forward strand.
GGACCCAGGACCTAGATCGCGGTTCTTCACTGTGTCCCCCTCCCCCGCACGCGGAGAGAATCAGGGGTGAGGCTGGTCCTCGAGCTCTCGGCGGTTCAGATTCATGCGAGTTCAAGCGAGGCCGCGATGACCCCAATGAGCCGCCGTGCCTTTCTCCAGACCGCCAGCGCGATGGCCGCCGTCGGGCCGCTGGCGGTCACCCGGCTGACCATGAACGACATCATCCCCGCCGATCCGCTGTTCCGCATCTCCCTCGCCGAGTGGTCCCTCCACCGCGCGCTGTTCGCGGGCGAGCTGGATCACCGCGACTTCCCGGTCGTCGCCCGCCGCGACTACGGCATCGACGGCGTCGAATACGTGAACCAGTTCTTCAAGGACAAGGCCAAGGACCAGCCCTACCTGCGCGAGCTGCACAAGCGCTGTGACGACAACGGCGTTCGGAGCCTCCTCATCATGTGCGACGGCGAGGGCGCCATTGGGGACCCCGATGACGCGGCCCGCACGCGCGCGGTCGAAAACCACTACCGCTGGGTGGAAGCCGCGGTGTTCCTCGGATGCCACTCGATCCGCGTGAACGCCCAAGCGGAGGGGAGCCCGGACGAGCAGCGGGCGTTGGCCGTGGACGGCCTGCGGCGGCTGACCGAGTTCGGCGCCTCGCACGGATTGAACGTGATCGTCGAGAACCACGGCGGCCTGGCATCCAATGGCGCCTGGCTGGCGAGCGTGATCAAAGCGGTGGACCATCCGCGCTGCGGGACGCTGCCGGATTTCGGAAACTTCCAGATCAGCGAGGGCGTCTGGTACGACCGCTACCAGGGCGTCGCCGAGCTGATGCCGTTCGCTAAGGCCGTGAGCGCCAAATCGCACGAGTTCGACCAGCGGGGGAACGAGACCGAAACGGACTACCACCGGATGCTCAGGATCGTCCTCGACGCGGGGTATCACAGTCGCTTAGGGATAGAATACGAGGGCAACGGCTTGAGCGAGCCGGATGGTGTCCGCGCCACGAAGGCGCTCCTCGAGCGGGTGCGATCGGAGCTGGCGGCGGAGCGGCCGTAGCCGCGGGCCGGTCGCGGCACCGCGCCATCCCCTGGCGGCACCGGTACGTCGGAGTTCTCACCAGGCTGGCGTTGGCGCCCATGGGGCGATGGCGCGCCGTGCCCCGGCGTCGCATACTTGTACGCTCTTGCTCCGGGGAGCCCGTGCATGCCGATGCTGAACCAGGCCATCATGAATGCGACCGCTACTGGGCGCCTCAAGACCGTCCCTTCCGCCGCCCCACGCAAGGTCGCGAACATGCCTTTGGCTATGCCGGCCACCCGGCTGCCGTCGATTCCCTTCAAGGGAACGGCGACGACCACGGTCAGTGCCGCGGCGCTGGTCGAGCCGGTGTGCAAGGCCATCTGTGCGGCGCACGATCTGTGGCGCCGACAGGCGTTCTTCTCCGGCATCACGATCAACGGCCCGACGGCGAGTGGCGGTACGCTGGAGGGCCCCGCACTCGGCCCGCTGATCCTCTCGGCGATGGGGCCCGCGCTGGGCGGTCAGCCGTCGGCGCAACGCTATGCTACGGCCATCGCGAACGCGTTGGGTGAAGCGTGGAAGGAATACCAGCACTCGTTCAGCATACCGGGGCTTCCGTGGTATCCCTCCTTCGTTGCCTTCCCGGGCCCTCAGGCACCCCCGACCCCGAACGTCCCCTCGCCGTTGAGTGTCTGCTCCAGCAACCGCTCCGCGATCACCGCCGCGTTGCTCGCGGACCGCCTCAAGAAGGCGTTTGGAACGCCTGAGCCGGACAGCGCCGCATTCTTCGACGCCATCGCCGGCGCATTCGAGATGGCCGTGACCACGTGGGTGAGCGCCCAGCAAATCACCAACGTTCTGGGAAAGGGCCCGGTCCCGACGTTTGCGCCGCCGTACGTGCCCGTCGGTCCGGTGGTCGGCGGCGACAACATCGCCAGCCCGGGGCACCTGGCCTCGTAGCCGAACGGGTCGATGACACGCATCCTGCTGCTCAACCCGCCCTCCCCGGAGCGGCTGGGCGCACCGCTACTGGGCCTCCAATACGTCGCGGCGGCCCTCCTCGAGCGCGGCGCGGAGGTCCGCGTCATCGACGCGGCGGCGCGCTACTCCCAGCGGGATCCCGCGGCGATCCGCGCGGAGGTCGCGTCGTTCGGTCCGGATCTGATCGGCTTCGGCCTGTTCACCCGCTGGGTGTGGCACGCGTATCGCCTGGCGGAAGCGTTCCGCGGGTCGGGGGCGTTGCTGGTCGCGGGTGGCGCCCACACCACCGTGCGGCCGGACGAGGCGCTGGCTCGCGGCTTTGACGTGGCCGTGATCGGCGAGGCGGAACGGACCGTCGTGCAGCTGGTGGATGTGCTGGAAGGCCGCGCGACGTTGGAGAACATCCCCGGCATCCGATACCGCGGCCAGGACGGCCATATCCACGCGACGCGTCCGACGGTCGCCCTCACCGACCTCGACTCCCTGGCGCTCCCGCTCACGGCACAACACCTCTTCGATCCGCACTGGTACGATCCCACGGGCGCCGAGGTGATCCCGGGAGGCGTGCTCACGAGCCGCGGGTGTCCCGCGCGGTGCACGTTCTGCGCGAACTACGTCACCGGTCGCGGATTCCGCTTTCGCTCGGCCGAGCACGTGATCCGCGAGCTGAACCTGTATCACGAACGATTCGGCGCCCGGTTCTTTCCGTTCTGGGATGACGCCCTCACCGCCCATCGCCCGCGGCTCTTCGCGTTGTGCGACGCGATGGCCGACGGACTCCGCTTTCCGCTCGCGTGGAGCGCGATCACTCGCGCCAACATGGTGACTCCCGCGCTGCTCCGCGCCATGAAGCGGGCGGGACTGGTGGCCGTGAACTTCGGGGTTGAGAGCGGCGATGACGCCATCCTCCGCGCCATCAAGAAAGGCATCACCACCGACCACGTGGTGCGGGCGCTGGAATGGTCCAAGGAGGAAGGGCTCCGCACCGCCTGCAACTTCATGCTCGGCTTCCCGCAGGAGTCGCCCGCGGCGCTCGAACGGACGCTCCGTTTCATGGAGCGGATCGTGCCACTGGTGGACAGCTTCAGCACGCTCGGCGTGGTGGTGCCGTTTCCCGGCACGCCGCTCTACGACGACTACCACGCCGACTGTGGCTTCACGAACTGGTGGCTGTGCGAGGAATACAGCCGCTACCGGCCCTCGCCCCCCGTGACCGACTCCGATCGGTTCTACCGGCACTACATCGACGACGCCAACCTGGAGCTGGACTTCTTCCACTACACGCCGGAGCTGCGGGCCCTGATTCACGCGTGTCTGCGGTTCAAGGCGGAGCACAACCTGAGCCGGATGGGCCTCCTCAGAGACCCCGTCTTTCGCGCGGGCCCGACCGCGCTCTTCGACGCGCCGCTGGAAACCGACGCGATGCCCACAGCCGAAGCGGGCGGTATCGTACCGGAGCGCGCGTCCGGGTGAGCGGGGCGATCGGCTGGGATCACCCCGACACCGCGCGGTACTACGCCCGATTCCAGCGCCGCTTCGCTCGCTACCGCCGGGCGAATCGGATGTTGGTGCGCCACGCGGCGCTCGCGCCGGCCGCGCGCGTCCTCGACGTGGCCGCGGGAGACGGCGGCACAGCCGCCGCGGCGCTCGCGGCGCTGGGCGCGCGGGGCCGGGTGTGCTGCTTCGAGCCCGCGGGCGCGATGCGCGCCCTGGGCATGCGCACGCTCGTGGACCGGCGTGTCTCGTGGCTGGAACGGCGTCCCGCCGAGCCGGGGACGTTCGACCGCGCGCTGTGCGGCGCGGCAATCTGGCAGCTCCGGCCGCTCGCCGAGACCTTTCGTGAGATTCACGCCCTTCTCCGGCCGGGCGGATGCCTCGGTTTCAGTCTGCCCGCGCTCTACCTCGGCGAACCCGACCCGCCCGGCGGTGGCCGCGATCCGCTGCTTATGGAACTGCCGGCCGCGCTCGCCGCGGAGGCCGCCGCCGCAGCCCCCGCGGACGAGCCGCCGGAGCCCACCACCGATGCCCCGCCCAACGCGCCGACTATCGATACGTGGCTCGCAGAGGCCGGATTTCAAAGCACGCGGTGGACGCTCGCGACGCGCTTCACGCAGCGCGCGTTTCGCGAGTGGCTCAAGATCCCACCCACCACGGATCGCCTCCTCATTGGGCGCACCGCCGATGAACGGGCCCGCCTGATCGACCGGGCGTTCCGTCGCGTCGATCCCCACGCGTGGCGGTGGGAACGGTGGGCGGGGTGGACTGCCTGGAAGCCCCCCGTCTGACAGCGCCGATCCGCCTCGCCCCATTCGTGGAATCTGCGTCGCCGTCCGCCGACGGCACCGACCTCACCCGCGGCGCCGCGGATCGGGGCTATGTGTTTCTGCGAGACCTCATCCCCACGTCCGAGGTGCTGGCGCTCCGCGCCTGCGTCCTCGAAGCGTGTCGCGATGTCGGATGGCTGGACGGTCGGGCGCCGGTGGCGGACGGCGTCGCTCGTCCAGGAGCCACGATCGGCGCGTGCGACGCCGTGTGGACCGACGTGCAACGTCGGGTGCAGCCGGCCGCCGAGTTTGTTCGACTACGGGAGCACCCGGCCATTCTGGGCGTGCTCCAAACGATCCTGGGCGGTCCCGTGCGCGGCGGTTGCGGCGACACGTGCCGTGTGTTCTCCCCCCGACGCTCCGAGCTGGTGACCCGTCCGCACCAGGATCGCTTCTACGTGCGCGGCACGACCCCGCTCTGGACCGTGTGGGTTCCGCTGGGCGACTGCCCGCGTGCGCTGGGCGGGCTGGCCGTCCTGCCTGGGTCCCACCTCGCCGGCCTGTGGCCCCACCGCGGGGAGGACACGGGCCAGCAGGGCGTGGATGTTGGGGAGGAACCCGTGTGGGCGAGCGCTGACTACCGGTGCGGCGACGTGCTCATGTTCGATAGCCTGACGGTGCATCGCGCGTTGGAGAATCGGACGGCGGATCGTCTGCGCCTTTCCGCGGATTTCCGGTACACGACAGAGGGACGGTAGGGCTGCTGGCCGGGCGCGGGACCGCGGGATACATTCGCGTCACCCGCACCTCGGAGTGCTCCCCTGATGCAGGACGCCACCGCCCTCGCCCGAAAGCTCGCCGCCCTCACGGACCTCGGGCTCGAGCGGGTGGACGTGGCGCCCGTCACGTCCGACGCGTTCCTGGTGGAGCCGCACCGTTGGAAAGTCATCACGGGCCGTCCCGCCATGGGCACGCTCGTCACGGTTTCCGCCATCGCGCGCTCCCGCGAGCGCGCGGCGCTGGCCATCGGCCACTCCTTCGAGGAAATGGACCGCTTGATCGGCCTCTTCAGCCGCTTCGAGCGACACTCGGCGCTGAGTCATCTCAATGAGACGGGAACGCTGGACGCGGCCCCCTCCGAGGTGACGCGGGTGGTCGGGACCGCGCTCGCGTACCACGAGATATCGTCGGGTGCCTTCGACATCACGGTGGCGCCCGTGCTCGAGCTGTTTCGGCGGCGCTTCGAGAGCCCCACGCCCGGCGCGCCGGACGATCGGGACATCGCCGAAGCGCTCGAACGGGTCGGGAGCGGGCACGTGAAGGTGTCCCGCCGCCGGATTCGCTTCTCGCGGGACGGCGTGACCGTGACGCTCGACGGGATCGCCAAGGGGTACATCGTGGACGCCGTCGCGCGCGTGCTCGATCGGCACGGCGTCAAGCGGTACCTGGTGAACGCCGGCGGCGACATCCGTTCGCGGGGCGCCAAGGAGCGCGGCCGCCCCTGGACGGTGGCCGTCCGCGACCCCCTCGGCGGCGACGCCTTCCCTGACACGATTCACCTCACCGGCGGCGCGGTCGCGACGTCGGGCAGTTACGAGATCCATTTCGACGACGAGATGACGTTCCACCACATCGTGGACGCGCAGACCGGTCGCTCACCGCTCCACGCGGCGAGCGTGTCGGTCGTGGCGCCGACCGCGATGGCCGCGGACGCGCTGGCGACCAGCGTGTTCGTCCTCGGTCCCAGCCCGGGGGTCACACTGGTGGACGGACTGCGCGGCTGCGCCTGCCTGGTCATCGACCAGGAAGGCCGAGCGTGGAAGTCGAAGCGGTGGCGCAGCGCACCTCCAACGAACGGAGCGGAGGCCGCATCATGAGATACTCGCGCTTCCAGGTGATCAGTCTGGTCACCCTGCGCATGCTCATCGGCTGGCACTTCCTCTACGAAGGGCTGGCGAAGATCACGAACCCGTACTGGACGTCGGCCGGATACCTCGACGCGTCGCAGTGGTGGTTCGCGGGGCTCTTCCGGGACATCGCGGCGAGTCCGACGGCCGTCACCATCGTGGACTACGCGAACATGTGGGGGCT
>CAYWNR010000127.1:0-8443 GCA_964459705.1 uncultured Gemmatimonadaceae bacterium
CACTCACCGCCACGGGCATCGCGCCGATCAAACTGCTGGACGTGGACGGGAATCCCGTGCCATAGGGACGTGCGACGGACCGCGACGCCGAATCGTGGTGCGGGACCACGTTAGGAGGGCAAGGTGACCGGGAGAGGTAATGCCCGGTCACTTGCCGCTATACACAGACTGTGTACTATCTGTGTATGTCCACGAAGACGATTTCGGTCCGTTTGGACGCCTACGAGCGCCTCAAGAAGGCCAAGCGGAGCTCCGCCGAGTCGTTCAGCGACGTGATCATGCGGGCCCGGTGGGAGGCCGAGCCCGTGACGGCGGAGGCGTATCTGCGCCACCTGCGTGAGCGTGGCCCGACCTACCGGCCGGACGAGCTGGACCTGGTCGAGGACGCAAAGCGCAGCGGTCACCCGCCCGAGGACAAATGGGCGGGGGACTAGTTCTCGAGACGACGTTTCTCATCGATCTCGAGCGGGAACTGGCGCGTGGGGCACCGGGCCCCGCGCATGACTTCCTGGCGGCGCGACCCACCGAGTCACTCTTCATCACGTTTACGATCGCGGGCGAGTTGGCGGCGGGAATGCCGCTCGATGCCCGCGAGCGGTGGGCCCGGTTCATCCAACCGTTCGAGGTTCTGCCGTCGAGCCCGGAGGTGTGCTGGGAATACGGGCAGGCCTTCCGCTACCTGAAGACCAACGGGGCGTTGATCGGCGCCAACGATCTCTGGATCGCGGCGACGGCCGTGGCGTTCGGCAAACCAGTCGTCACGCGGAACGAGCGCGAGTTCCGGCGGGTGCCCCGCCTCGAGGTGTTAGGGTACGGATCGGGCTGACGACGCTCCCGTGGCGGCCCTTGCCGGAGCCAACTTTGCGGGTCGTGGGAACGCCGGCGCTCGGCGTTCAATCTTGCGGTCGGCGGCGCCGGGGTGGTGACCCTGGCGGTCATGAACCTGTTCGCGGCGCTACCGCCCCACGGGGGCCGATTCGGCGTCCCCCTCGGCGCCGTGCTCGTCTATGGGCTCCTCGCGAATGTCTTCTACACCGCCGGTCCGGCCGCCGATCTGTTCATCCGCCGCACGTGGGGCAATCAGTATGCCGCCATCGGGCCGACGCTGTTCCGCTACGGCTTTGCGTTTTCCGTCGGCTTGACGTTGCTCCCGATCCCGCTCGCCGCGATCGACTGGGCCTTTCGACTGGTGCGATTCTTCATTTGAGAAACGACGGGCGGACGGGCGAGGCAGGCTGGCGGGCAGCCGCAACCCGGAGCGCGGCTCGCAGAGCGGAACGATTGTGCGTTGTGTAAGCTGCACTCTACATTCTGTAGGTGGCTCTTCCACATCCCGGCGCGAAGTCCTTTGGCGTCACCCGCTTTCCGGTCCCGCTCGGCCCGTTCGACATGCAGGCGGTCCGCGACGGACTCCCACCGGCTTTCCAGCTCGAGCAAGAACACATCACCGTCCGTTTGGAGTTCGACGTGGACGAGACGGGCGCGGTGACGGCCGTCGACGTGGTGGCGCCACGGGTCCTGCCGCCCAACGTGCACGTGGTCGCGATGCTGGTCGATGACGCGGGGGCGCGCGCGATGCCGGCACCCACGGAGCCCCCACCCCCGCTGCGGGCGGCTCTCATCGCGGCCGCACGCAAAATGCGCTTTCGACCCGCACAACGTGACGGTCACCCAGCTGCCATCCGAGGTATGCCACTGACCGTAGAATGCTCCGTCGATGGACTGGGCGGTGCTTCAAGGTAGGGGGACGGCCGACGCATCATCCTGCCCTCACTGCCCCAACTACCCTCTTGTCGACTACGAACAGCATGCTAGCGATCACGATCCTGCAGGCATCCGACTACGAGCACGTCCTCGCCCTGTGGCAGGCGACCGAAGGGCTCACGCTTCGGGCCGCCGATTCGCCGGAGGGCTTCGCGCGCTACCTCGAACGCAACCCCAACCTGAGCTTCATCGCTCGTGACGGAGGCACGCTCGTGGGCGCGGTGCTCGGAGGGCACGACGGCCGGCGCGGCTACCTGCAACATCTCGCCGTGGCGCCGAGCCACCGGGGGCTCGGGGTGGGGCGCGCGTTGGTGGACAGGGCGCTCGCCGCGCTCGCTGAGCGGGGCATCCGTAAGAGTCACGTGATGGTCAACCTGGAGAATCGCGCGGGACAGGCGTTCTGGGCCCATCTTGGCTGGACGCCACGCGACGACCTCGTGCTCCTGTCGCATGTGGAAGGCTCGGACATGAACGCCTGAGCATGCGTGCTCGTCATACTCACCCGCCGGAGATTCGCCGAACGACCATGACATCGCGCCGAGAGTTCTTGCACCGCAGCGCCATCTCCGCCGCCGCGCTCTCGCTCCCGCGAGCCGGGCTCGCTGGGCGGGGCCCCGCGGGCGGTGTTGGCGCCATGACGCGCCGCCAGTCCGCTCCAGTCGATGTGCGCCGCGCGCCCGACAGTGTGCTGGTGCAAATCGGCGCAGGGGACCGGCCCCTATATGCAGGCACGGAAGGACGATGGGAGGGTGGCGGCGTCACGGTGACGGTGGCGGAGGTGCCGGGTGCGCTGCGCGTCCAGCTCGCGGCGCCGTCGGTTGCGGTATCCCGCGTGCGTCTCCGCTGGCGAGGGGACATGAACGACACGCGCCTGCTCCTGGGCGACGCGTGGGAGCGGGGCTACGGCGACTTCGAGTGGCGCGGCTTCGTACCCGATCGCGTGATGCCCTGGTACTGCGCCGCGTGGGACGGACGGCTGACTCACGTGTACGGCGTGCGCACCGGCGCGGGCGCGTTCTGCTTCTGGCAGCTGGATCCCGCCGGCGTCACGCTCTGGGCGGACGTGCGCGCCGGTGGCGTTGCCGTGACGCTCGGCGAGCGCGTGCTGACCGTGTGTGACGTCGTGCACCGCCCCGGGACGCCAGGCGAGAGCGCGTTCGCGGCCATCCATGCGTTCTGCCAGGTGATGTGTCCGAGTCCGAGGCTCCCCGCGCACCCGGTCTACGGAAGCAACGACTGGTACTGGGCGTACGGGAACAACAGCGCGGACTCCGTGCTCGCCGACGCGCACCGCGTGGTGGAGCTGTCACCGTCAGACGCGAACCGCCCGTTCGCGGTGATCGACGACGGCTGGCAGCCCGTGCGGGGCGCGGCGAAGGAGGGCGTGGGCCTGTGGGACCGCGGCAACGAGAGGTTCCCCGATCTCCCCGGGCTGGCCGGCGCGGTGCGCGGTGCCGGGGCGCGCCCCGGCATCTGGATTCGCCCGCTGCTCGCGCCCGCCGACGCACCCGATGGATGGCGCCTGCCACGGAGCCGGGATTTCCTCGATCCCACGGTGCCGGAGGTTCGCCAGAAGGTGGCGGACGACATTGCCCGCTTGCGCGGGTGGGGATTCGAGCTGATCAAGCACGACTACTCCACGTTCGACATTCTGGGACGTTGGGGTTTCCGGATGGGTGCCGCGCTCACGAATGACGGGTGGACGTTCGCCGCCGGTCGCACGCGCACGACCGCCGAAGTGGTGGATGATCTGTATCGCACGATTCGGTCGGCGGCTGGTGACACGCTGGTCCTTGGCTGCAACACCGTCAGTCATCTCTCCGCCGGCCGCTTCGAGTTGTGCCGCATCGGCGACGACACCAGCGGCACGGAATGGGCGCGCACCCGGAGGATGGGTGTGAACACGCTCGCGTTTCGTGGGGTGCAGCATGGCGCGTTCTACGCCGCCGACGCCGACTGCGTGGGCGTCACGAACGCCATCCCGTGGTCGCTCAACCGGCAGTGGCTGGATCTCGTGTCCCGGAGTGGGACGCCGTTGTTTGCCTCGCTGGCGCCGGACGCGTTGGACGCCGATCGCCGCCGCGACCTCAGCGCCGCGCTGGCGCGCGCGGCGCGTCCGCAACCACTCGGCGAGCCCGAAGATTGGCAGCACACGGCGTGGCCGACGCGGTGGCGATTCCAGAATGGCGAACGCCGTTATGATTGGATCGGTGCGGACGGCGTGGCGCCGCCGGGGTGAGCGCAGGGTTCGCAAAGGATCGAGCATGTGCACTGGCTCTGAAGGACGCTGCATCTTCCTGGCGCTGTGCGCACTGGCGTTCGGGTGCGCGCGGCCGGAGCGGTCGAGCGCGCCCGCGACACGAACAGTGCTGGCGGACACAGTCCTCGTGCAGAACCACGGTCCGGAACGGCGCGACACGGCGCGACTCCACGAAGTATTCCGCATTGGCCAACGGGAAGGGGCTCCCGAGTACACCTTCCGACACATCAACGCCTTCACCGTCGATCGAGAAGGCAATGTCTACGTCGCGGATCGGGGCGGGCCGCTCCGCAAATACGATCCGAGAGGGAGGTTCCTGACTGTTGTCGCGCGGCAGGGCGGGGGACCGGGCGAGGTTCGTCAGCCCGTCGGTCTCGTGGCGCGTTCGGATGGCAGCCTCGTCGTGCGTGATCTCGGCAATAACCGCATCAATGTGTACGCTCCCGACGCACGACCGCTGGCGCATTGGGCGAATCCCACGGGGCAGCCGGGATACGGTCGCGAGGCGATCACCTCGACGAACGCGGGTCTATACCTGGGCATCAATCCACCGCTGCCGCTGTCTGGGGCGTCACTGAGCTTCCCGCGACCGGCCTATGCCCGCATCGACTCGACCGGAACGCTGGTCGATACGTTGTTCGTCCCGGCGCGGTACACCGAGTCCTGTCCGACATTGAGCGAGGCTTGGTTTCGGGCTGGCTGGCATGAGGATCTGCGCGCACCGTACGTGCCCAAAGTGCGATGGGCACTCGCACCCTCCGGGGATCTGGTTACGGGCTGCTCGGCCGAGTACGCGTTCGACGTTCTCTCGTCGGATGGCACGGTTCTCCGTGTCTCGCGGGACTGGATTCCCATCAACGCCTCCGCGGAAGAACTGGAGTCCTTCCAGTCCGGTACCGCCATCGAGCTCAGCGGGCCGGGCCCGGGCCAGCGCTGGACCTGGCGGGGCCCCGGGCTTCCGGCCACTCGTCCGGCGTACCAACGGATCCTCGTCGCGGAAGATGGGAGGATCTGGGTGTGGCCGACCCAGGCGCGCCGCCGCGAGGACCTCCCACCGGAAGCGCGGGCTCAGGGATTCCCAGCGCACGTGTGGCTAGAGCCAGGAACTGGTGCGTTTGACGTCTTCGCGAAGGACGGTCGGTGGATTGGCACGGTCGCCCTCCCGCACGACGTTCCTTACACTCCCTATCCCGACACGCCTGATCCGTTCATTCGCGGCGACACGGTTTGGGCGGTTGCGGTGGACTCGCTGGACCTGAAGTACCTCGCGCGCTTCGAGGTCGTGTGGACGGCCGACACCCGGCGGCCAATCCGGTAGCTCGGTGGAGACGAGGACCTCCTCGAATAGCGCCATCACCAGAGGGCCAAGAATGCCGTTTGACCTGCAACCCGTTCTCACGGGCGACCTGCTCGATCTCCGGCCGCTGCAACCGGACGACTGGAGCGCGCTGTTCGCGGTCGCCGCCGATCCGCTGATCTGGGAGCAACACCCGAGCAGCGACCGCTACAAGGAAGAAGTCTTCAAGGCCTTCTTCGACGAGGCGCTGGCGTCCGGGGGCGCGCTCATCGCTCTCGACCGGAGCGACGGCCGAGTGATCGGGTCGTCGCGGTATCACGGCTACGACGAGGCGCGGAGCGAGATCGAGATCGGCTGGAGCTTTCTGGCCAGGTCCCAGTGGGGCGGCGTCTACAACGGGGAGATGAAGCGGCTGATGCTGCGCCACGCGTTCCAGTTCGTGGACCACGTGATCTTCCGGATTGGTCCCACCAACTTCCGCTCGCGGCGGGCGGTGGAGAACATCGGTGGCACATTGGTGGGCTCGGGCGTGGACGCCGCGGGGCGGGAGAGCGTCGTCTACCGCATCTCGGCGCCGAGCGGCGGCCGTGACCCGTAGGCACTGATGTCCGTCAGCTATCGTCTCGCCACGCCCCAGGACGCGCCCGCGCTGGCGACGCTCCTCGAGCGGTACATGCACGAGACGTATGCCAGTCCCTGGCGTGGCACGCGGGAACGACTGGAACGGGACGCGTTCGGCGCGCACCTGAACATCGTGGTGGCGGTGTCGGGCGAGCGATTGGTCGGGTTCGCGGCGTGGGGTCCGGCCTACGATCTGCACCACTGCGTCCGCGGCGTCGAGATCGTGGATATGTTCGTCGTTCCCTCCCGCCGAGGCTGGGCCGTCGCGGCCGGTCTGCTGGTCACGGTTGCGGCGCACGGATTGCGCGCGGGAGCGATGTTCGTGACCGGCGGTGCGGTGCCGACGGGCACCGCGGCCAAGCTCTATGAGCGCGGGGCGATTCGGCACGGCGACAAGTTCTTCTTGAGCGGTCGGGCGTTCCGCGCGCTGGCCCAGGCCGATCCGACCTCGGTACGCGGGCTGGTGCGATCGATCCCGGCGCGGGAGTGGAACTTCGAGGGGTGACGGCGGGGTAGGATCTTGGCCCGGCCGGATCCCACGCGCTCTGCCCTCTGCACTCTGCAATCAACCAGTCTCGCTGCCACGTTCCCCGCGTGCGTCAACTTGTCCCCTGGATTGACACCAAAGTCCTCGAGAGGGAACCCAGCCGCCCCGCGTTGAGCGCGCGCCCTCGCGCGACGGACGGCGCGGGAACCCGTTTCGAGCCGCCAACTTCCAACGCGGAAATGCGTTACGGACGACCGCGCCGGAACGGGTTCCACCGGGTTCCCACCGATTATCTGCCTAGCCGCGCGGGCACGCTTGATGCCTCTCTCAGCTATTGAAATGCAGCTAGGAGGTTGTATGAAGTACGCATTGCTGGCAGTTGCCGTCGCCCTGTTGGTGCCGGTCGCTGCGCCGGCGCGGAGCGACCCGCCAGTCCGACTCAAACTGGCCCGCAGCACGCTGACGACCGGTCAAGGTGAGAAGATCCACGTCCGTACCGCCGCCGACGGGTATGTCGTCGTGCTCCGTACGGACACGGACGGCAACGTCCACGTGCTGTTCCCGCTGAATCCCTCCGACGACGGCGCCATGCAAGCCGGTCGGGATGTCGAGATTCGCGGTCGCGGCGATCGGGACGCCTTTGCGGCGCACGAGAAGCCGGGCTCCGGCATGGTGCTCGCCGCCTGGGCCGATCATCCGTTCACGTTCACCGACTTCGAGACCCACGGGCATTGGACGCGGGCCGGTCTGGTGGCGGACAGCGCGGCCGCCGACCCCGAGGCCGCCATGCTCGGGATTCTCGATCAGATGAGTGCCGGGCCCTACGAGTACGACCTGGCGGGCTACACCGTCCGGGACCGTACCTACGCCGAGATTCACAACGGCTGGTACGACCCATGGGGCGGCCCGTGGTACAACTCGTGGTATGACCGGTGGTACAGCCCATGGTACGGCGGAACGTTCGCGCCATGGGCGCCCGTCCCGTACTTCTACGAGCCGGGTGAGCGCCTCGGGATCGTGGTGCGTCCGCGGTTCCGCCCGCGACGGTTCCGCTAGGGAACCTCTGCACAAGTGCAGTGACTCGGGCTGCGTACTCCGCGCGTGGTCGACGAGTGAACTCGCCGCTCGGCCGCTGCCGCTGAAGCGGCGGCCGCACACCGGTTTACCGGCAGGCGCCGAGCCGCGAGTTCACTCGTGGATCCCGCGGAGCGGTGACGACTCCTGCTCACGGATCTGTGCAGAGCTTCCGCTAGGAGCAGTCACGGCGTACCTCACGCGTCGGGTCGCGTGAAGTACGCCGCCTTCCGGGAGCACGCGAGAGGATTCGCCATTGGCCCTCGCTTCGTCGGGCACGTAGCTTGTGCCCATGCCGGACCCCCTCGAACACCTGAAGTTGGCCCTGGCCGACCGCTACAAGGTCGAGCGCGAGCTTGGCCGTGGCGGGATGGCCACGGTCTACCTGGCCGAGGATCTGAAGCACCATCGCCGCGTCGCCATCAAGGTGCTGCGGCCCGAGCTGGCCTCGGCCTTGGGGCCGGAGCGGTTCCTCCGGGAGATCACGCTCACCGCGCAGCTGGATCATCCGCACATCCTGCCGCTGTACGACAGCGGAAGCCTCACCCCCGTTCCCCCTCTCCGCGACGCGGAGAGGGGGCCAGGGGGCGAGGACCTCCTCTTCTACGTCATGCCGTACGTGGAAGGGGAATCCCTCCGCGGCCTGCTCGATCGCGAGCGACAGCTTCCGGTGGAGGACGCGCTGCTCATCGCGCGAGAGGTGGCCGATGCGTTGAGCTATGCCCACAGCCGCGGCATCGTGCACCGCGACATCAAGCCCGAGAACATTCTCCTCTCGGGTGGCCACGCGCGCGTCGCGGATTTCGGCATCGCGCGAGCGGTGAGCGCGGCCGGTGGCGAGGCGCTGACGCAGACCGGGGTGGTGATCGGGACCCCGCAGTACATGAGCCCCGAGCAGGCGACGGGGGACAGCGACATCGACGGCCGGACCGATCTCTAT
>CAYWNR010000128.1:0-8442 GCA_964459705.1 uncultured Gemmatimonadaceae bacterium
AGCGTCCGCCACTTGATCGCGGAACATGCGTACGCCCGTAGCCAACTGACGGGCACCCGGTGGGAGGTGGGAAGCTCCTGCATGACTCGCTGCGCGGGGTGGAAGTGGAGGAAATCGGACGCGGGAACATAGTCCCTTTGACGGGCCCGAGCCAGAGGCCGCTAGGGGCACCGAACGACGGTGATCACCCCCTCGGAGGCCAGCCCCTTCTCGCTCGTCAGCACCAGCCAATCGGGGTCGAGGAAGTCGACGCCCTCACCCTGTGGTTCGTTGAGGCCGAGCCAGCACGGGGCTCCAATCAGCTCCCAGTGTCGGCCGGGTCGGAAGAAGTAGAGCTCTGTGAAGGTCCGGACGACCGCACGCGTGCCATCCGGCGTCACGGCCATGCCCGTGACCCAGCGTCCCAACACGAGCTGCGGTCGGATGGGCAACGTGTCCAACGGGGCAACCATCGCGTCGCCCGCGGTCCAGCGCTCGGGGGGTATCTCGTACCGGACGATGGGTCCACTGCGACCCTTTGTCAGAATGACGGTCTTCGCATCTGGCAGGAGCGCCAGCGCCTCCGCGTCCCGCGGCCCGTCACTGTAGGAAACCCGCAGGGCGAGTACGGGCTCGGTCGTCCGGCTTCCTGACGACCGCACACGCGGGTTCGGCTCGGGGAGCGCGTAGAGCGTCACCGTCGTCCGGCGTTCCAGGTTGTCGCCGATGTCGCCGATGACGAGGCAGGTGCGATCCAGCCATCGTGCGGGGCACGGTCCGAGCGCGATGTCCTCCCAGTCCACCGCGCGGGCTCCCGTAACCTCGAAGGTCGCGATCAACGCCCCCGTGGTGTCGATCGCATAGAGGACGGGGCGGTCATCGGAATCGTTGTGGGTCCAGAGGATTCCGGGGAATGCGCGGCTCACCGCCACGCCGGAGCTCTCGCGGATGCCCGCCGCGCCGAGGGTCCCAGTACGTCGCAGCGCGACTGGGTCCGCGCGATTCTGCGCGTGAAGTGCCGTTGCACAGGCGGCGATGAAGACTGGGACCAGGAGACGCACCAGCGAATACTACTCGGGGCCGCTTGCCCGCGTTCCGACGGTCGCGCACATTGCAACTCTATGCACGAAAGCTTGAAGCAACGTCCCGTGTCACGCCTCCCCGACCACCTGCGGTTCACGGGACGCGTGCTCTTTTTGGCAGACGATGCGGACTTAGTTCGCCGTCAGCTGGCTGGCGAGGACGTCGCCTGGCCGGCGGACCTCTCCCTGCGGGACAACATCTCGACGGATGAGATCACCCCGGCGTACATCTGCTACTACTACGACGAGACGTTAGGGGACTTTCCGTATCTTGGTCTGCGTGCGAGCGGCGAATTCCCCATTGAGCGCGGTGCGGTGCGCGCGGGTGGCTTCGTGTGCTCGGTGGCCGGCAAGCGGCGCGGGAAGGGATCGTCGCGCGAACAATCGCCGTATGCCGAGTGGTGTGCGGGCATTCGGTTGGTGATTGCCGAGAGCATCGAGCGCATCTACCGCGAGAACTGCCAAAACCTGGGTGTGCTCACCAGCACGGATTTCGGGCTGATCGCGCGCATCCGCCGGGGCGAGACCATTCCGCTCCGCGAGTTCACCGATGGCGAGGGCGACATCACGCGGGGAATCATCGAGCACGGCGGCTTGTTCCAGTACAACGTGGCACGCCTGCAGGGCGGCGTCCGCGTGCCCGCCGTCACCACGCCCCAGCGGCCGATGACCCTGGCCGAGAAGATCATCGCCCGTCATTGGGTGACCGATCTCGCGTCGGACTCGGTTGGCGTCAAGGCGGTGACCACCGGAGACGAAGGGTTCATCCGGACGGATATTCGCTTCAGTCACGAGTACGTGACTCCAATGGCCGCCATCTTCTGGCGCAACTACGTGGGTGAACGCGAGCGGATCGTGGATCCGGCATCGGTCTTTCTGTTCCGCGATCACCTCACGTTCCTCGACCTGGCGATGACGGATGAGCGGAAGGCCCAGGGGTTGCTGGATGTGGCGCTGGAGCTGAAGCAGAAACAGGAGACCTTCGCGCAACAGCAGGGAATACGCCTGTATGGTGAGCTGCCGCGCGGGGGGAAGGGGCGTCTCGGCATCCCCACGGGCTCCGAGGCCATCTGCCATTCGAAAATCCTCGAAGCGCACGCGCTGCCCGGGAATGTGATCATCGGGAGCGATTCCCACACACCGCACGCGGGCGCCATTGGGGCCTTCGCGTTTGGGGTCGGGACCACGGCGGTCTTCAACTCCTGGCTGACGAAGGACGTGCGCATCAAGGTGCCCCCGTCGGTCCTGGTGCGTGTGTCGGGTCGGGCACCGGCCGGCGTGACGGCGAAGGACTTCATGCTCCAGATCCTGCGGCACCCGTACGTGAAGGACGGGTACGCGATCGGCAAGATTGTCGAGTACGCCGGCGAGGCGGTCGAGGCCCTGGGCATCGACGAACGCGCCACGATGACGAACATGGCGGCCGAGGTGGGCGCGTTCACAGGCATCATCCGCCCGGATGAGAAGGCGGTGGAGTTCCTGGCCCGCGAGCGGGGACTGGATCCGGCGGCGGTGCGTCCGCTGCTCGATGGGCTGTTCTCGGACGACGGCGCCGACTACGAGACCGTCATCGAGATCGACGCCTCGGCGCTTGAACCGCTCGTAGCCCTCCCCGGCGATCCGGGGAACGGCCTGTTCATCCGCGAGCTGGGCGCGCGCGTGGACATCGACATCGCGTACGCGGGGTCCTGTACCGCCGGCAAGAAGTCCGACATGGACATGTACGCGGCCGTGTTCCACGACGCGCTGGCCCACGGGCGCCGGATTCCGGAGGACGTGCGGTGCTACGTCCAATGCGGCTCGCAGGAAGTGAAGCAGTACTGTGAGGAGCAAGGATATCTGGACGTGTTCCGCGATGTCGGCGCCGTGTTCATCGAACCATCCTGCGGCGCGTGTATCAACGCGGGTCCGGGCGTTTCCTACGACGCCGGGACCGTGACGATCAGCGCGATCAATCGCAATTTCCCGGGCCGCTCGGGGCCAGGACAGCTGTATCTCGCGAGCCCCTACACCACGGCCGCCAGTGCTGTGGCGGGGTACATCACGGCCTGGGAACCCGAGGCAGTGCCGGCAGGTCGTTGACTCGCTGGGAAGGCCAATTTTGGACGGCGCGCCGGGCTCACTGGCGCGCCGTCGTGGCGTTCTACGTGATGACGATTCCGGCGTAGGCGACCACGCGGGCGTCGTCGCCCGTCACGAGACCGCTGTGGCGATAATCGACGACGGTTCCCTGGGTGGCGCCGAGGCGGCGACAGGCCTCCACCACCACCGCCGCGGGCCCCCGTCCGCACATTGTGATCCGCTCTCGTCGACACGCCTCGAGGAGCGCGGCCCCATCGAGCCGCTCGATGGCGTCGAGCGCTTTGCGGTCCTTCGTGGCGGCGCTCGCCGCCGACTCGTAGTGCGTCATGTCGCTCGACGCGAGCAGCAATACCGGCTGGGGCCACTGCGCCACCAGTTCGGCAAGCGTCTCGGCGAGCGCTTCGCACCGTCGCCAGTCGTCCCACGCGAGCACGACCGGAAGCAGGGTGACCGTCGGATCGGTGACCTGGAGGAACGGGAGCTCCACTTCGATGGCGTGCTCGGTCGCATGCGCGAGCACGTCGTGACCCGCGAGCTCACACCGCGCGAGGAGCGCGTCGGCGAGCGCATCGGCGATGGACACCGTACCAAGCGGGGTCTCGAAGCTCCCCCGCGTCCAGACGCTCGCGCCGCCTGGCGCGCCGCACCGCCCGGTGTGGTTGGGGGCGAGAATGACGACGACCGGTGGCAGGGTGATGCGGGCGAACACGTGTGCCGCGCACTGTCCGGAGTAGATCAGCCCGGCGTGTGGCACGACAGCACCTCGGGCGGGCTTCGGGGTCGCGTCGACGCCGGACAGGAAGCCGGTCACGAGGTCCCGCAGGTCCTCGCGGATGGCGGGATAGAAGCTGCCGGCAACGGCGGGGCGCCGCGTTTCCGAGGGGGCCATGGCTCCTCCGCCCCAAGTATGTGGGTGCGTGCTCCTGGTGGCTACTGCATGGGCGGAACTGGACCGCCGGCCGCCGCGGGCACTGGGCGATCGGTCCGTCGGAAGGCGGCCGCCGGATAGTTGCCGCTCGCGTTCCACAGGATCCAGTCGTGGATCCCCAGGTCCTCGGACGCCATGATCTGCGCGCGGACCTCCGTGGCCGTGTAGCGTACGCGAAAGATCGAGAAGGACTGGAGGTACGGGCGGATCTTCGCGGAGTGCGACATGGCCTTCGACCGCGCGATGGCGTCGGTGAGGGCGCGATGCACCGTTTCGTATGGCTGCGAGTTCGGGTGGTCGATCCCATACGAACCGCGGCGGTAGTGGCTCGGGTACACCATCGGGAGCACCACATCCGCCTGGCCCGCGAAATCTTCCCAGACTTGTCCAATCCCGAGATCGCCCGTCGCGCTGCCGGTGAGCCCAAAGATGTCCAGCGTGAACGGGACCCCGGCCCGTTTCACGTGATCGCGGAGCAGCACGACGTTCCGCCGGATGGCGGCGCGCTTGCTCTCGCCGTCCGCACGGGCCGGGTAGACGGTGCGCCGGAGCCGTGCCGGGGGCTCATCGGGGAAGCGGACGTAGTCGAACTGAATCTCGTCGAAGCCTTCGAGCACCGCCTCCTCGGCCAACTGGGCCGCGTACAGCCACACGGAGTCTCGAAATGCGTCCACCCAGGGCTCGCCGAGTCCGTCGATCCACAGTCCGCCACGCGCGTCGTGAATGGCCCACCCTTGCTTGCCGCGAGCGAGCAGCGGATCGCGGGCCACGACGATCCGGGCGATGGCGTGGATCCCGTGATCGTGCAGCACCTGCAAGCGCTCCCGGGGATCCCGCACGCTCGGGGAGCGGTTCGCGCCGATGAGGAGGGCGGTCGGCACGGCCGACGGATAGGTGAGCTCCCCGGTCGCGTCCTTGACGTCGATGACGAAGGCATTGACCTCGGTCGTGTCCGCCAGGCGCACGAGGTCGTAGAACTTCTGGCGCGCGAAGACCCACTTGTTGAGGTAGATGCCGCGGACGACCGCCGGGGACTCGCCGGGCGGTGGCGGTGGGAGCGCGAGGCCATCCGGTCCCGGCGGCAGGAGCTCGGCCAGGTAGTCCGGCCGTCGGTCCGCGTGGTGGTGGTACGTGGGTGGAATCGCTCGCGTATCCTGGGCCTGGAGGGGAGACGCGGCCGCGCACGCAAGCAGGACGGTTCCCGTGATGGCGGAGGCCGAGGTCACCGCGTCGCGCCCTTCAGGGCGTTGAAGAAGAGGGGGAATGTGGCAATCGTTCGGCCATCCTCCAGGAGCCGCGTGCGACCGATTCGGGCGTCGGCGGCGCGCTTTGGGCGGCCGCCGGGCCCGCGGTGAGCGCGAGCAGCAGGAGGGCGCTGGCGTTCAAGAACCGTCGCACGTGGCACATCTCCCGATCAGGTCTTATGAGGACCGCTGCACAAGCGCGGTGGCCTGGCATTCCGGCCCCGCTCGTCGTCGGCGAGTGAACTCGCCGCTCGGCATCAGCCGCTGGAAGCGGCGATCGGACGCCGGTTTACCGGCCGGGCGAGCCGCGAGTTCACTCGCGGATGCCGCTTGAACGCTGCCATCTTCCTGTCCCCGACTGGCGCAGACCATTTTCAGTGAGTCCAGGTTCGAGCTGTTGGACTTCCGCCGAGCGACCCACCAATGAGTGTAACGTGGGGTACTCCCCAGAGGTCCCACACGATGGGTGCCGCCGCGCTCCACACCGCTCCGGCTGGAAGGGGTGTTCCCGCCCACTCGGCGAATCGCCCGGGCCGGTCATTGACGAGTTGCGCGATCTCCGTCTCGCCGGTGGACGGCATTCCTGCGTAGATCCCGCCGGTGACGACAAGCGCATCCCCGACGACGAACGCCGCATGGCGCGCCCGCGGGTGCAGCAGCAGATCGGGGAGCTCCGTCCAAGTGGTATCCTGGAATGCCCCGGTGAGTGGGCTGAGGTGGATGGCGAACACCGTACCGGCGAGCTGCGTGCTGTCCGCTCCGCTGTCGGGCGCGATCAGGCCCCGCTGGCCTCCAATAGCGAGGAGCGTCGAACCCGCCACGGCCATCGTGGCGAACGCACGCCCTTCGGGAAGGGGCGGGCCCTGGAGCCAACCGTTGAGGGTGCCTTCCAGGCGAATGGGGGCGTAGAACACCTGGGGCGACGCGAGCGAGTCCGTTCCAAAACCGCCGACGACGTAGAGCGTCCCGAACGTCGTCGTCGCCGCGGCGCCCGCCGTGCTCCTCGGCAGCGAGGCGAGCGACGTCCACAGTGAGTAGGCCCCGGTGTGATCGAGCCCGATGCCGTCGACGGCGGTCAGCAGTTGTCCGTCGGTGTCGATGCCGCCCGCCATGAAGGCCACGGATTCGATGTTGAGCACCGCAGTCGTTCGGTCGGCGCCGGCCATCGCCTGGAAGCGACGTCCCGCCGGGATGATCGTGTCCGACGCCATGCGCCACTCCGTGAGTCGTCCGTCCGATGACGCGACCCCAATGTAGGTCTCGTTGCTGAGGCTCCCATCCGCGCGTCGCCCGCCAAACAGCAACACGAGCGACGCGATGCCCGAGGGCGAAGGGAAGCGGAGCCCCGCGGCGGCGGCGTCGGCGACCTCGATGGGGAGCAGGGCGGTCTCTGCCCACTCGTGGGCCGCGGGGTCGTAGGACGTCCGTTGCCGGACGAAGAGGTCGAGAAGACCGAGGGAATCGCCGGCGGGCCCTCGAATCCACGTGGGGCCGGTCACGATCCCGGCGGGCAGGACGCCGCGAATACCCCCATCGGCCCACGACACGATCTCCACCGGCGTATCGCCGTCCGGTCCGCGTACCAGCACCGCGGCGTCGCCCTGTCCGGTTCCGAGGCCGAAGCCGGCCCACGTTGCCGTGTCACCGGCGAACACCGCCGCGTAGTTGGCGCCGTTCACCGCGCGCAGGCCGGTGGTGATGGGGGTGGTCGTGCCCCCACCGCATCCGCCGGCGACGAGCGCCGCGGCCACGAGGAACCGCGTTGGTTTCGCGAACATGGTTGCAGAATGTCTGACTCGGAAGATACGCCGGCTCAGCCGCGGTGTTCGCCCCGCACGAACTCCACGCCGCGACTGAGTTCCGTGGCGAGGCTGGCCAGGCGCTGGGCACCGACTTCGAGATCCGACGCCGCCCGGCGCTGGTCCCGCGCTTCGCGGGCGACCTCGGCGGCTTCCCCTGAGGAACCGGCTGCGGCGTCCCGCGCCTCGGTAAGAGTCGTCGCCGCCTCGTCGGCGAGGGCGAGCATGGCTCGCGGGGCCGCGGCAATCGCCGCTCCGGCCCGGCGCGAATCCTCGGCCGACTGGACGACGCGGTCGAGGTCGCCGCGCCATCGGTCGGACAGGGACGACAACTCACCGAGCTGCGTGCCGATGTCCTCGAGGATCATCGCGGCGCGGTCGAGTACGCGCCGCGTCGCTTGGGCGCTCCGACTCATGCTGCGTGCCGCGTGGGCGCTCTCGTCCGCGAGCTTCCGCACTTCATCGGCCACGACCGCGAACCCCCGGCCGTGCATTCCGGCCCGCGACGCCTCGATGGTGGCGTTCAGCGCAAGGAGGTTCGTCTGGTTCGCGATGGTGCCAATCGTCTCCGCGAACCGCTCCACCTCCTGGGACGCGTCCCGGAGCGATGCGACCTCGCTGACTCCCTGTCCGATAGTGGTGCCGAGTGACGCGAGGCGATCGGCGGCCCCGCCGCTCGACGCGCGGACCTCGAGGGCACGCGTAGACATGACGTCGGTCGCCTCGCGCGTCCGCTCCGCCGCCGCCACAGAGTCCCGGATCTCACTCACCAGTTGGGTCAGCCGCTCCGCGGCGTCCGCCACCCGTCGCGCCGCCGTCTTGGCCTGGGTTTCGGCGGCGGCGGCACGCTGCGCCACGTCGTCGGCGACCGTGCGGATGCCGGCCGTCGTCTGCGCGAGCGTCTGCGCGAATCCGGAGGTTTCGTTCGAGGCGGCGACGATGGGCTCGACCAGGGACGTGAGGGCGAGGGAAAGGGCGAGCTGCGGCGCCAGGAGGTTCAGCAACCCGCCGTCCGCCTCCCGGTAGACGCCCACGTCGTCGTGGCGAACGTTCCAGACACCGACGACTGTATCGCCTTGCACGAGCGGCACCACGATCTCGGAGCCCGCCGCGGATTGGCGGGCCTCGGAGCCGGCCCGCGCCACGGAGGGCCGCCGCCGCCGGACGGCCTCACCCACGAGACCATCGGCGGCCGAACCAGAGTCGCCGGCGCCAAACTTCGTATCGGCCAGGACCCGATACGTGCCGGCCGCGGCGTCCACTGTGGCGAACCCCATTTCCGACCACGGCACGAGGTGATGCGTGAGTTGGCGGACGCGGTCGAAGCT
>CAYWNR010000129.1:0-8442 GCA_964459705.1 uncultured Gemmatimonadaceae bacterium
CAGATGACGTGCACGAGGTGTGCGCCCCGAGCGAGCGCGGCCGAGTCGCTCGGGACCGGAATGACTTCGGCCTCGACGGCGCGCCTGCTCTTCAGGTGAGCGACGCCCACGAGACTCAAGGCGATTGCCGCGACGACCATGAGACCGATGAGCGTGCCGAGTCCCACGCCCACCCATTTCAGGACTTTGCGCACGATGGGCCTCCGGTGGTTAGACCGAGCTGTTTATCAGGGCGGTTAGGCGGTCCGCCGGTCCCGTTCATCCCGTTCATCCCGTTCTCACCGCCCCGCGCCTCCGCCCGCCACGGGTAGCTCGATGAAACTCGCCGCACCGGGTGCATGATGGATCCGTTGCGTGGCCTTGCGGTAGTCGCCCGGCTTCGCCCAGAAGATGTTCGGTACGAAGGTCTGCGGGTTCCGGTCGTAGAGCGGGAACCAGCTGGACTGCACCTGCACCATGATTCGGTGTCCGGGCTGGAAGACGTGATTCGTGGTGGGGAGCGGGAACCGATACACCAGCGGCTGGCCTGGCGTGATCGCCTTCGGTGCGGAGTAACTCTCTCGGTACCGGCCGCGGAAAATATCCATCGCCACCGCCAGTTGGTAGCCACCCATGCCCGGATCGCCCGCCACCTCGTCGGGATACACGTCGATCAGCTTCACCACCCAGTCGGCGTCGGTGCCGGTGGTGGACGCGACCAGATGCACCGTGGGTTGCCCGCTGATCCGCAAGGGCTCAGTGAGTGCATCCGACAGGTACGCCAACACGTCGGGGCGCCCCGACGCCTCGCGCTGATCGTCCACCAACCATTGGACCCACGTGAGCGGCGCTTCGTAGCCCACGGGTTGAATCGGCCGCGCGCGGAACGGCACCGGCTTCGCCGGATCGGAGACGTACTCGTCGAACGCCGAATCGCCGGCCACCGGCGCCGTGAATCCCGCCTTGAACCCCGCGCGCAGATACAACGGCGTCGGTCGGACCGGGCAGCCGCTCGCGCAGCCGGAAGGCCACGCGTTCAGCCGCTCCCAGCGATTGGCCCCGGTGAGGAACGCGCTCACCGGCGCGACCCCGTGCGGCGGCGCGCCGTCTTGCAAGTAGTAGTCGAGGAACGGGCGCAGGATGGTCCGCTGGAACTCGAGCGACGTGTTGGCGTTGAACTTGATCGCGCCGAGCGCGCTGCCGTCGGCGATCTCCTGGCCGTGGTGCCAGGGGCCTATGACCAGGAACACCTTGTCGTTGTTCGTGTCCTTGGGCTCGATGGCCTGGTACACCGCGATGTCGCCGTAGATGTCCTCCTGGTCCCACAGGCTGTGGACCAGCATCACGGGGATCGTGAGCGGCTGCGCGCCGAGAACCTTGTCCATCGCCTGCTGGCTCCACCACGCGTCGTACGCGGGATGCGCGAGGATCTTGCGCCAGAACCCCACCTGCTCGAGGCCGTGCGTGCGCCCCAGCCCGCCGGCCGAGCCCGCCGTCATGTACTGGTCGTAGTCGTCGAAGTGGTCCGTCCACCACTTGAACGCGTTGGTCCGCGACGCTTCCTGCTCGTAGACATAGGGCATGTTCTGCTGGCGGAACGCGCCGTGGTGAAACCAGTCGTCGCCCATCCAGCCGTCCACCATCGGGTTCATGGGGACGGAGACCTTGAGCGCGGGATGGGGGTTCACGAGCGCCATCAGCGGCTCGAACCCGTCGTACGAGATTCCCAGGATGCCGACCTTCCCGTTGGACTCCGGGACGTGCTTCACCAACCAGTCGATCGTGTCGTAGGCGTCGGTGGATTCGTCCGTCGCGGTCGAGTTGAGCGGGCCGCGCAGCGGGCGGTTCATCACGTAGTCGCCCTCCGAGCCATACTTGCCGCGGATGTCCTGGACCACCCGGATGTACCCACCGGGGATGATCACCTCCAGCGCGTTGTCGTAGCCCGCGAGCGCTGGTGCGAGGTGCGCGCTCGCCGCGTACGACGTGGTGGCCGTGGCGTCATAGGGCGTGCGGGTGAGCAGGATCGGCGCGCGCGCCGTGCCGTTGGGCACGAGGATCATGGTATGGAGCTTCACCCCGTCGCGCATCGGGATCATCACGTCACGCCGCTCGTAGTCGAAGCTCGACGTGACCGGCGTGAACGTGGCCGGCGTCTCGCTCGGCGGCGTGGGTGGCTGTTGGGCGCGCACCGCCGGCGCGAGCACGAGAAGGACACCGAGAAGAGGCAGCGAGGCGAGCGGGCGCATACGGGCGGGCTCCGGAGAAGAGAAAGCTGAGCTACGTGCGTGGCCCTCCCCCCTCTCCGCGTCGCGGAGAGGGGGGCAGGGGGGTGAGGGCTCGGGACACGGTCTCCCCGCCGGGCGTTATGGCGTGCCGGTTGTCCCGAATCCGGAGAAGACGAAGCGGTATGCCTGCGCGGTGCTGTCGTATTGGGCCGTGAAGCTGGTTGGGTAGTGCACGGTCGCCGGCGCGTTCGGCACCGCCGGAATGGTGAGCGAGAAGTCGCGCCGAGCGTCGAGCGTCGCGCGGGTGATCATCGGCTCGAGGAAGATCGGCCGCGCCTCATAGTAGCCCACGATCATCGTCTTCTCGAACGGCGTCGTCGATTGCAGCTCCGACGTGGGCAGGGCATGCATCCCCATGTGCGGGACGCACAGACCGATCAGGGTGCCCATGTCGGGGACGGCGACGTCCGGCAACTCGTAGCCCGCCGGCGGCTGGGTCGGCTTGGTCGAGTCGGCGCAGTCGATGGCGGCGATGTCGGCCGTTCCGATGGTGTTGAAGTGGAAGTCGAAGTGCGGCACCAGATAGGGAGCCGGCGGATGTCCGTGCGCCTCCCAATACACGGTGATGTTATCGAAGCCGGTCGCGGAGCGCGCCGCCGCGGAAAGCGGGATGGTTGCCTCGGCGACCGGTGGCCACACCATTGGCGCTTCTGCCGGCGCGCTGTCGATCGTGCGCATCGGCACCGTGGCCCCGAACGCGGTCAGCGTGGTCCCCGACATCCGATCCCAGGCGCAGACGTCCGCGCCGAAAACGGGCTGGCATGCACCCTGGACCACCTGCTCTTCGGGGACGGCCTGTTCCTTGGCACACGCTGCGGCCCACAGCGCCAGGACCGCGAGCGGTACGCCGGTGCGCGCCAATCGGACAAACGGGGTTGCTGCGAAATACATGGTACCTCCCGACTGCAACGAGTGGGGGAACGACGGCGGGCTGCCGCGGTTCCGGTTTTCTCTTGTGACGGTTTTGACCGCGCCGTGTGGATGACTGGGCCACGCGGCTGACGGTGGTCATCCCGCGTCCGCGCCTCGGTGGTCGTGCAATCTGAGAGGCGTCGGAGAACCGGCGTGACCAACGGAGTCGAGGACCCCGGGGCTGGGCCTCCGGCGTGCGCCGAGTGGGCCATGGGGACGCGGGATTGGGGGTGAACGTAAGGTCCCCGCTCCCCCAGTCAAGCACGGGAGATTACGGAGAAGTCGGGAGTGGACGGATGGGGATGCTCGTCGCTCCACCGCATAGCGCCGTCCGGTCGGTGCCCGGAGGATGCTCGCGCGCCCACGCGGGGGCGTCGTCTCGGCGGGTGGGAACCGCGCCGAAATCCGGGGGTGTCGGCATAGGCTAACTCAATGTACGTTCAGATGTTACCCAATTGTCAGGAAAGGAGCATCGTGACCTCCACGAAGATCCGTACGTCGTTACCACCGTTGCTGCTCGCCACCGATCTGGACGGCACCTTTGCCGGGGGGACGGATCAGGACCGCTACACGTTGTATGCGTCCCTCGCCCGACGACCTCACTGTTCGCTCTGCTACGCCACCGGCCGCCACCTGGAGAGCGCTCGTGCGCTGCAGGACGTGTTTCACCTACCGGCGCCGGACATCTTCATCGCCGATGTCGGGGCTACCGTGGCCGCGGGGGAGCGCGAGCGGACGCTCGACTTCCCCGATCACGAACTGATGGCCCGTTGGCCGGGGGGCGAGGCCATCGAGCGCCGGCTCACCCTCCTCGCCGCGATGCTCGAACCGCAACCGCTGCCCACGGATCGCCGGCTGGCGTATTTCGTGCGCGACGGCTACGTCGTCGCCGACGCGTTGGCGAAGGCAAAAGACGTCTTGGCCGACCTCGACGTCGAGGTGGTGGGCTCGGCGGGGACCTACGTCGACGTATTGCCGGGCGGCGTGAACAAGGGCTCGACGCTCCAGCGCGTGGTCGAGTGGCTCGGCGTCGACCGCGACGCGGTGGTGGTGGCGGGGGATTCGCTCAACGACCTCGCGATGTTCGAGACGGGGTTCAAGGGCATCGTGGTGGGCAATGCCGAGCCGGCGCTTCGCGAGACCGTTGGCGGCGCGGCCCACGTGTACTGCGCACGCGGCGCGGGCGCGGGCGGGGTGCACGAAGGACTGCGCCACTTCGGCTTTCTGGAACGTGAGCCGTGAGCCGGAAGCCGTGAGACGTTTGCGGTACGCGCCACGCACAGCGTCCGTCGTCGTCCGCCGTCGCGCCGGGGCGCGGTCGTGAGCACCAACCTGGTGGTCCTGGCCCATCGAGAGCCGTACGCCGAGCGGCAGACGGACGACGGTGTGCGCTGGCTGCTCAAGACCAACGGTGTGTTTCGGACGCTCGACGCGGTGCTGCGCGAGCAGGCGGGTACGTGGATCGCCTGGCGCGCGCGGGATGCGGGCGAGTGGGCCGCCCGGGTGCGGGCGCCGACGGGCGAGGACGGGTCGAGCTACCAGATTCGGCGCATTCCGCTCGGGACCGAGGAGGCCGACCGGTTCTACTACGACTTCACGTCCACGGCCATCTGGCCGGTGCTGTTCTCGATGCTCGATCGTGCCCGCTTCACCACCGCGGCGTGGGAGACGTACCGGCGGGTCAACGAGCTGTTCGCGGACGCGGTGTGCGAGGAAGCGGCGGAGGGCGCGCTGGTCTGGATCAACGACTTCCACCTGATGTTGGTACCCCGCCTGCTTCACGACCGGCGTCCGGATCTCACGCAGGTGCTGTTCCTCCACACGGCGTTCCCACCACCCGACACGTTTGGCGTGATTCCCTGGCGCGAGGAGCTGCTCGACGGGCTGCTCCACCTGGACCTGATCGGGTTCCATATCCCGTCGTACGCGCTCAATTTCGCCAACACGGTCGAACGCTTCATGGGTGCGCGCGCGGGGAACGTGACGACCGTGGACGGGCACCAACCTCGGCCGGCCGTGGCCGTCTCGCGCTACCCGCGGTCGGTCCGCCTCGGCCGCCACCGGGTGCGGCTGGGCGCGTATCCGGTGGGCGTGGATGTGGAACGCTTCGAAGGACTAGCGTCGGAGCCGCGGATCCTGGCGGATGCGGCGCGCATCCGGCGGAGCATGCGGTGCGAGCACGTCATTTTGAGCGCCGAGCGCCTGGACTACGTGAAGGGATTCCTGGAGCGGTTGGAGTGCTTCGAGCGCTACCTGGAGGCGCACTCCGGGCGGCATGGGGATGTCGGGTTCGTGCAAATCGGCGTGCCCACGCGAACCGGCATGGACGAGTTCCAGGAGATGCGCCGCCGGACCGAGGAAGCGGTCGGCCGGATCAACGGTCGCTTTGGGACTCTCGAGTGGCGGCCGGTGCATTTCTTCTACCAGTCCTTCCCCTTGGAGGAGTTGGTGGGCTTCTATCGCGCGGCGGACGTCGCGTGGGTGACGCCGCTCCGTGACGGTCTGAATCTGGTGGCCAAGGAGTACGTGGCCTGTCAGCTGGACGAGGACGGCGTGCTCGTGCTGTCGGAGTTTGCGGGCGCGGCCACCGAGCTGGACGGCGCGGTCCTCACCAATCCCTACAGCCCGGACGACATGGACCGGGCGCTCGCGACCGCGATAGAGATGCCGCGTCAGGAGCGCCAGGCGCGAATGCGGAGGCTCCGCGAACGGGTGCGCGCGTCAGACGTGCACCATTGGTCCCGGTCGTTCCTGCGCGACGCGCAGGCCGTCGTCCGCGGTCGCACCCGCCCCACCCCCACCGCCGCCTGAGGCGTGCGGGAGCTTGCCGCCCTCGACTGGGCGATCGTCGGGGGCTATCTGGTGCTGACGGTGGCGGCCGGCGTGCTCGTGTCTCGGCGCGCCGGCCGTTCCATGGAAGATTACTTCGTGGCCGGCCGCAACCTGCCCTGGTGGTGGCTCGGCACGTCCATGGTGGCGACGACGTTCGCCGCCGACACGCCGCTCGTTGTGTCCGGCCTGGTCGCCAACTACGGGATCGCCGGGAACTGGTTCTGGTGGTCCTGGGGCATCGCGCACGTCACCATGGCCGTGTTCTACGCGTCGCTGTGGCGTCGGGCCCACGTGGTGACGGACGCGGAGCTGCTCGAGCTGCGGTACGCGGGCCGCCCTGCCACGGTGCTGCGGGGCTTCAAGGCCATCTTCTTCGCGATCGTCATCAACGGCATCGTGCTCGGCTGGGTGATTCGCGCCATGTCCAAGATCTCGGCCCCGTTCGTGCACTGGGAGACGTGGCTCGGCCCCGACCTGTTCGCCCGGCTCCAGAGCGTCTGGCCGCAGTGGCTGCTGTTCGGCACGCTCGGCGACACCCTCACCGTGCTGGTGCTGTTCGGCCTGATCACGCTGTACTCAAGCATGGGCGGCATCCGGGGCGTGATCCTCACCGACCTGATGCAGTTCCTGCTCGCGATCGTGGCGAGCGTCATCTTCGCCGTGCTCGCGGTCCGTGCCGTCGGTGGAATGGGTGGGCTGCTCGACGGCTTGCGCAGCCGCTATCCCGACGCGCACCAGATCCTGGCGTTCGTCCCGCGGTCGGGCTCGGCCTGGCTGCCCCTCCAGGTGTTCTTCATCTATCTCGCGGTTCAGTGGTGGGCGCAGTACTTCGCCGACGGCAGCGGGTATCTGGCGCAACGACTCAGCACCGCGCGCTCGGACGCCCACGCCGAAGGCGGCGCACTGTGGTTCTGCGTGGCGAATTACGGGCTGCGGACGTGGCCGTGGGTGCTGATCGGATTGGTCGGACTCGTCGTCTTCCCGCTGGCTGCGAGTGGCGGGATGGGTGGGGCGGGAGCGGACATCGTCTCGGCGGATCGGGAAATGGCGTATCCCGTGCTCATGGCTACGCTCCTCCCGGCGGGACTGCTCGGGCTCATGTTCGCCAGTCTCTTGGCGGCTTTCATGAGCACGGTGGACACGCATATCAACTGGGGCGCCAGCTACATGGTGAACGACGTGTACCAGCGCTTCCTCCGCCCCAGTGCCTCCGAGCGTGAGTTGGTGAACGTCTCGCGTCTCACGGTGGTGGGGATCGCCCTGCTCGCCATCTTGGTCGCGAGCCAGATCACGAGCGTCGAGAAGGCGTGGAAGCTGTTCGTGGCGCTCGGCGCCGGGCTGGGGCTGCCAAGTATGCTGCGCTGGGTGTGGTGGCGCGTGAACGCGTACACGGAGATCGTGGGAATGATCACCGCCATCGCCACGGCGGCGGTACTCTACCTGGTGTTTCCCGGTGCGCGAGACGAGTACATCTTGGTGGGCATCGTGGGGGTCTCCATGCCGGCCGCGCTCATCGCCACGTTTCTCACGCGTCCCGAGCCGGAAGACCACCTGCGGGCGTTCGTGCGGCGAGTACAGCCGCCCGGCTGGTGGGGGCGCCTTGCCGAGCCCGGCCGCAGCGCCAACTGGCGCTGGTTGGGGGTGGCGTGGTTGTTGGGGAATTTGTCGATGTTCGGGCTGACGTTCGGCACCGGATACGTCCTGTTCGGGCACGTCTTCTGGGGGGTGTGGTTGTTGGTCTTCGGTGGGGTCGGGGCATGGCTCACGCTGTGGTGTACGCGCCGGTCGCGCGCGCACCTCGCCACAACATGATCCGCGTCGTCATCGTGGGAGCGGGGGCCCGCGGGAACCGCGTGTTCGCCGATCTCATTTCCCGCTACGATACCGGCTTCGCCATCGCCGGCGTGGTGGAGCCGCTGGAGGTGCGGCGGAGCGCCTTCCAGGTGCAGTACGGCGTCCCACCCGAGCGGGCCTTTGCGTCCCTGGCGGAATTCCTGGCCACGCCGAGGTTCGCCGATATCGTGTTCATCTGCACGCTCGACCCGACCCACTACGAGATCTGTGCCGCCGTGTCCGAAGCGGGGTACGACGTGCTGCTCGAGAAGCCGATCGCCACGACGCTGCCGGACTGCCTCGCCCTGCTCGAAGCGGAGCGTCAGTGCCGCAACCGGATTTTCGTGGCGCACGTGCTGCGGTACGCACCGTTCATCCGCCGGATCAAGGCGCTGGTGTCCTCCCGCGAGTACGGCGCGGTTCGCCACGTGGCCATCATGGAGAACGTGGGGCACTGGCACTTCGCGCACAGCTACGTGCGCGGTAACTGGCGCCGGGCGGATCTCTGCGCGCCCATCATCCTCACCAAGTGCTCGCACGACCTGGACATCATTCCTTGGCTCGTGGACGACCGGGTGACGGCCGTCTCGTCGGTGGG
>CAYWNR010000130.1:0-8419 GCA_964459705.1 uncultured Gemmatimonadaceae bacterium
GTATCCAGATCCGCGATCCGCTCGGCCTTGCCCCAGCCGGCGAACTCCCAGCCCGAAACCGGCGGCGTGAGGCCTCCGGCGGTGTCACTCATGCGATGGTGGCTCGTGTCATTGGCGACCACAACCTAGCGCGGCACGGAGGCTTCGCCAGACACGTCGCGGGCCTCCGCCCGCCACGACAACAGCGTAGGCGACGCGGTCCCATTTGCCGGCCCGGCCGCTGGGTGCCCAGAAAAGCGAAGGGCCACCCGGATTCCGAATGGCCCTGCGCCGCGTGCTCCCTCGGTGCCTAGACCTGTGGTCGCCTGCCGTCCCCCCGTTCCCGCCACGCGTGGACCAGTCCCACCAGCTCGATACCCATCAGGAACACCCACGCCCCAACAGCCGCCCAGAAAATCGCGAATGGCATCGGTCCCTCCCGAGATGCGTGCATTCGACATTCCCGAGTCGAGGGGCAGGATAGTGGCTGGCGGCGGGTGTGCATGTATCGTGGGTCACAAACGGGGGAGGAGGATGAACAGCGGCTGGACAACCGGGGCAGCGCTGCAGCGGGGCAGACGCGACAAGAAAAGAGGGACGGAGGGGCAAAAAAAGCGGCGTCGGCGTTCGCAACCCAACCCGCCTTCTCTCTGCCCCTCTGCCCCTCTCCTCGTCGTTTCTGCCGCCCTGCCGCCGCTTCCCCGCTGCACTCAGCTCGGTCGCCGCAGCAAGACCGAGGGCTCGTTCGCCCCGACCTTCGGCCGGCCCTCCGGTGCCCGGATTACCCCCACGGGCCGTCCCTCTTCGTCGTGCAGGCAGTATTCGCGTTCGCGCGGCATGGCGGGAAACATCGCTCCGAGCCCCGCGGCGGCGAGGGCGATAGCGCGCGGGACGGCCACACATGCTCCCGTGTGGATCTCCCCCGCCAATGCAATGCCCAGTATCGCCATCGATCTCTCCCTTCTAGCACCCGAGCGTGATCGCTCGCGGCCGGCTCCGGCTCGTTCATCCGCTTACACCCGATTAGATGCCCGATTTCCGCCGAGGGTTGCATCGGGGGTCCGCGACCGGGCTCACTCCCTTAGATTCCCCCGCGACCTCGTGGATCCCGAGTGATTGAATCGGTTGCCAACCGTGTCCCGTAAGTCCGGCCCATCCCCTCCTCCGCTCCCGCCTGCCGTGGCGGGCGTGTCGTATTCCGTGTCCCAATGGGACGAGGAGGCCTTTGCCGCGTTCGCCGAAGGACGGGATCCCCTCCCATGCCCGGCCTGCGGTCGCGTGGGGTTCTACGGCCCGCGGGCCTCGGGAGAGGCGATGCGCTACCGGGCGTGCCGGTTCTGTGGCTTCCACCAGGCGGCCGGCAGTCTGGCGAGCCGGGCCCAGCCCACGGTCCACGGGTGTGCGGATTGGCCGGAAATTGCCCGGGCACCCTACATCTGGTGGGCGTTCCCGGACCAGACGACCTGGCGGTGCTCGTTCTGCGGTGAGACGGTGCGCGTGGCGGACCATCGCGTGACACCGCCGAGCGAGGATCCCACCCACCCTTGGTGGAAGGTTCCCCAAGGGAAGAACCGATTCTACTACGCGCGATTCTGGGAGAACTGGCCGTTTACCAAGGGTCGCGTCTTTCTGTGAGGAGGGTGCGGTAATGCGCGCACGGGTATTGGTGTTGACGGTGGCCATGATGGCGGGACCCTCCGCCGCGACCGCCCAGGAAGGGCTTCGGCCCAGCTCCCCCCACCAGGGGTTCTGGGTGGGATTCGGACTCGGCGGTGGCTCCAACCTGTCGGACGCCGCCGCCGGCGCGCGTTTCGGCTTCGGCGGCGACGTGCGGCTCGGCGGGACGGTGAGCGACAAGCTCCTGCTCGGCGGCGAAGTCATCGGCTGGGGCCGCTCGATCAGCGGATCGACCGTCACCCAGAGCAACGTGCTGTTCGTCGCCCTGTTGTACCCGACCGGCCAGGGAGTCTTCGTCAAGGGTGGCATCGGGTTCGCCGGCTGGACCCAAAGCGCCAGCATCGGCAACACCACCACTTCGACGACCGCCGGGGGCTTCGGGCTCGGCGGCGGGGTCGGCTACGACCTCAAGATCGGCTCCAACCTGTTCCTCGTGCCGGGGGTGGATTTCCTGTATCAGAATGTGGAGAGCAACGTGTTCTCCAACTCCTCGGCGTCGCTGGTGGTGTTTACGCTGGGCCTGACGTGGCACTGATCGAGTACGAGACCTTTTGCGCGCCCGGGGATGGGCGGTGGGGATGATGACATGACGGGAACGACGATCACCTGGGAGAACGGCGCCTATCGGGTTGGGGACGATCCGATCATTCCATTCATCGAGGGCGACGGCATCGGGCCGGACATCTGGCGGGCCGCACAGCGCGTGTTCGATGCCGCGGTCGCCAAGGCCTATGACGGTAGGCGCACGATCGTCTGGCGCGAAGTCGTGGCTGGAGAAAAGGCCTTCAAGAGCACGGGCGAGTGGTTGCCGAAGGCGACGCTCGAGACGATCACGGAGCACCGGATCGCCATCAAGGGTCCCCTCACGACTCCGGTCGGCGGTGGGATCCGATCGCTGAACGTGACGCTGCGCCAGGTGCTCGACCTGTACGCCTGTGTGCGTCCGGTCCGGTACTTCCAGGGCGTGCCGTCGCCCGTCCGGGAGCCCGCTCGGCTCAACGTCATTCTGTTCCGCGAGAACATCGAAGATGTGTACTCCGGTATCGAGTATCAGGCCGGAACGCCCGAAGCAGACAAGCTGCTCGAGTTCCTGACCGGCACGCTGGGCGCCAAGATTCGGAAGGGCAGCGCCATCGGCATCAAGCCGATGAGCGCGTTCAACACGAAGCGACTCGTGGCCAAGGCCATCCGCTATGCCATCAAGCGGGGCCGCCCGTCGGTCACGCTGGTCCACAAGGGCAACATCATGAAGTACACCGAGGGCGCCTTCCGCGACTGGGGCTACGAGGCCGCGCGTGAGCAGTTCCCCAACGAGACCATCACCGAAGCCGATCTCGGATCGAAGGGACCCGGCGGGAAGGTGGTCATCCGGGACCGGATCGCGGACTCGATGTTCCAGCAGGTCCTGCTCCGTCCCGATGAGTACGCGGTCATCGCCACGCCCAACCTCAACGGCGACTTCCTCTCGGACGCCTGTGCCGCCCAGGTCGGCGGGCTTGGCATGGCCCCCGGGGCCAACATCGGTGATGGGTACGCGGTGTTCGAGGCCACGCACGGCACGGCGCCGAAGTACGCGGGCCAGGACAAGGTGAACCCCAGCTCGCTGATCCTCTCCGGGGTCATGATGCTGGAGGAAATGGGGTGGCCCGAGGCGGGCGCGCTCATCATCCACGGAATCGAGGGCGCGATCGGCGCGAAGACCGTGACCTACGACTTGGCGCGGCAGATGCCCGGGGCGAAAGAGGTCAAATCCTCAGGCTTCGCCGCCGCCATCATCGACCATATGGGAGGCTGACTTTTGCGAGTCACGGTCAAGGTCGTCGCACTCGAACAGGTCCATACGGACCTGTTCGTTGTCGCCAGTGGGAAGCTGCATGAGAAGCTCCCCGACTCGCTCCTGGGGCTGGACGCCGCCGCCGGGGGGGGGCTCCGCCGGGCCGTCGAGGCCGGGGATTTCACCGGCGAGCGCGACCAGTCCGTCGTCGTCTATCCCGCGCGCGGGGCCACGCGCGTGCTCCTGCTGGGACTCGGCGACCATTCCCAGGTGACGCGGGCGTTATTGCGCACGGCGGCGGCCGTGGGCGCCCGGCGCGCCATCGAGATGGGCGCGCGGACGATGGCCTTGCACGTGACGCAGGAAACCCACCCCGGCGTGCCCGCCGAGGCGATGGGGCAGGTGGTCACCGAAGGCGTGCTCCAGGGCGCCTGGCGGTTTGTCGAGTTGAAGGCGGTCCGCGACCCCAAGTCCTCGCCACTCGACGCGCTGGATCTCATCGTCTCACGGGAGATTCG
Organism: uncultured Gemmatimonadaceae bacterium; assembly: GCA_964459705.1. Lineage (GTDB taxonomy): Bacteria > Gemmatimonadota > Gemmatimonadetes > Gemmatimonadales > GWC2-71-9 > JAOTWJ01. Next base: position 3,949 of record CAYWNR010000130.1, read on the forward strand.
CGGCGACGTCGATCGAGGGCGCCTCCGCGGCATGGCGTTCGGAATCGGGCAGCGCCTGGCGCGCAACCTCCAGATGCTGCCCAGCAACGTCTGCACGCCCAGCTACCTCGTCGAGATCGCGCGGGAGTTGGGACGTGCGTACGGCTTCAAGGTCACGGCACTGGGTCGCGCGCAGATGGAGAAGGAAGGGATGGGCGCCCTTCTGTCGGTGGCGCGAGGGTCGCAGGAAGAGCCGCGGTTCATCGCGCTCGAGTATCGGGGTGCGGGCCGGGACGCGCCCGTGTGCCTGGTGGGGAAGGGGGTCACGTTCGATTCAGGCGGGATCTCCATCAAGCCGGCGGATCGCATGGAGGAGATGAAATACGACATGTCCGGCGCGGCCGCCGTGCTGGGCACGTTTGAGGTGCTGGGCCAGCTCAAGCCGCAAATCAACGTGGTCGGTCTCGTGCCCGCGACGGAGAACCTGCCCTCCGGGACGGCCACCAAGCCCGGCGACGTGGTCCGGTCGCACCTGGGGAAGACCATCGAGATCGTCAATACCGACGCGGAGGGGCGGCTCATCCTCGCCGATGCGCTCTCCTATGCGCGCCGCTACAAGCCGGCCTGCGTACTCGATGCGGCAACGCTGACGGGCGCGGTCGTCATCGGGCTCGGCAGTCACGCCGTGGGACTCATGGGCAACGACGATCCCCTGCTGGACGAGGTGCGCCATGCGGGCGACCTCGCCGGCGAACGCTGCTGGCCATTGCCGCTCTGGGATGAGTACCGCGAGCAGATCCGATCGGACGTCGCCGACGTGAAGAACACCGGGGGGCGGCCCGCTGGGTCGATCACCGCCGGCTGGTTCCTGCGCGAGTTCGTGGTTGGCTACCCGTGGGCGCACCTCGACATCGCGGGCACGGCCTACATCGACGCACCCCGGCCGGGGCTCGCCAAGGGCCCGACCGGCCTCGGCGTGCGGCTGTTCAGCGAGTTCGTGCTCGCCCGCGCCCGGGGGTGATACCGGCGCCGGGCGGCTTGGCGCGCCGCGTCGCGGTCCTCCTCGTGCTGTCGGCGAGCGCCGCGGCCGCCCAGGAGGTCGTGCCTGACAGCACCCGCGCCGCGCCCGACACCACTCACCGGGCGCCGCCTCCACCACCACCGGTCATCGGGGCCATTCCCCCAGCTGAGATCGCGCCGGGACCGTTGGCCCCGGGATCCCGCATCACCTTCAGTCGCGATTCCATACTCTGGACCTCGAGTTACACACTCGCGGACTTGTTGAGCGAAGTTCCCGGCGTAACCGCGGCGCGAACGGGGTACGCGGGCGAGCCGACTCCCGTGCTCTATGGTGGCCGGGGAACGGCTGGCATCGAGATCTTCTACGACGGGGTACCCCTCACCGCGCTCGGCGTCGACTCCATCAGCGTCGATCCCGGCCGTATCTCCCTCATCGGCCTCAGACGCGTCGAAGTCGAGCGCCATCCGGCGTTCCTGCGGGTGTACCTGGTCTCCGAGCGCGATGCCAGGCTGGGGGCGCGGTCCTACCTGCGCATTCTCAACGGGGATTTCCGGACGGCCGGCTACGCGGGTGTCTTCCAGTATCGCTGGCCTTCGGGCGTCGGACTCGACATGAGCGCCGACTACCTCAATACGAAGGGCGGGCAGGGCGACACGCGCAACGCTCGCTGGTTCGATCTGCGGGCGCGGTCGGATTGGACCCCGTCCCCGCTGCTTTCGGCGTCGTTTCAGTTGGCTGTGCAGACGCAGGACCGGGAAGCGACGCTCGTGGACAATGGCCTATCCACACCGCTGCGCAAAGACCGCCGCACCGAGACGCTGCTCCGCATCCAGGGAAGCACCCGCCCCAATCGCTTTGGGGTCTCGTACGAGGCGGGCCTCCAGTCCACGAACTGGTCGGCGGACTCCGCGACCGCCGACACCGTGTTGGGGCGCCGCATGGTGAATCGCGTGTTCGCCGGCCTCCGGGTGAGCAACGGCCTGGCATCGGCGGGCGTGACCGTTCGGGCGTCCGACTACCACACGCCGCTCGACGTCGAGCTGACGACGGGCTGGACCCCGCTGCCGTGGGTGGTGGTCGCGGCGGGCGCGCGCCGCGAGACCCACACGTTCGACCGCAAGTCGTCGAGCGCGTGGGGAAGTCTCGGACTGTACGCCGGGCCGCTGTCGCTGGTCGGGGACGCCCGGTGGGCCGACGCGGTGGCCGCGCCGGTGCTGGCCACCGACACCGCCCAGCGGACGCTCGATCTCGGCGGACGCCTGGGGCTCGCGACGCGGAAACTGACGGTGCACGGGGGACTCGAGCGGCGCGACGGCTTCACGCCGCCGCCGATCACCGAGATCGCCGGTCTGCCGCCGCTTCCGCCGACGCCGCCCGCCACGTTCTTCGTGGGCGATGCGTCGATTCAGTACGGGTCGTTGACGCTGAGCGGGACGCTGGCGCAGCCGATTGCCGGGAAAGCACCCGCGTTCGAGCCCCCGATGCACAGCCGGGTGGCGCTCACGTTTCGCTCCAAATTCATCCGCACGTTCCGCAGCGGCGCGTTCGACCTGAAGGTGCAGGTGGCGGTGGAGTCGTGGGGTGCGGGGACGGCCGGGGTGGATGCGGAGGGCGCTCCAGTTTCTCTGCCGGGAGCGTCGGTCGCCGACGCGTACCTCCAGGTCGAGCTGGCGCACTTCCACGCGTTCTACTCGCTCAAGAACTTCCTGCGCGCAACCGATACCTGGGTTCCCGGATTCGAGTATCCGCGCAACCGTCAGACGTTCGGGGTGAAATGGCTGTTCCGGAACTAGGGGGGCCCGGCGGACCCGGCGGTCCCGGCGGACCCGGCGGACCCGACGGACCCGATACTCCGACCGCGTTGGCGACGACTGCCGACTGCATCGGGGCCATCCAGACTTCGGTTCTGTCGGGACCGTCGGGACAACGGGACCGCCGGGTCCGCCGGGTCCGCCCGGCCTCGCCTCAATCCCGGCCCGGGGCTATTTTCCGCCCCCCGGTCGAGCGGAGCTAGCGTGCCCCAGTCCATGACCGGTTATGGGGTCGGCGACGGCCCCGTCGCCGGTGGTCGCCTCCAGATCGAAATCCGAACCGTCAATCACCGGCACTTCAATGCGCAGGTGCGGGCGCCGCTGGCCCTTCAGGGGCTGGAAGGAGCGGTGCGGGATCGCCTCCGGTCTCGCATCGAACGCGGTCACATCAACGTCGGGATGCGCTGGATCGAGGAGCCACCGCAGAGTCACGGGGTCATTCGCGTCGACATGGATCGTGCGCGCGCGCTGCTGAAAGCGGTGGAGGAGATGCGCGGGGAGCTTAACCTGGCCGGCACGGTGGATCTGGGGTTCCTGGCGCGGCAACCCGACGTGCTGCGGTACGAAGGGGCCGAGGATGAGGATGTTCCCGGCATCGATGCGGCCGAGGTGTTCGCGGTGCTGGACGGGGCCATCGCCGGCCTGCTGGCGATGCGGGCCCAGGAGGGAGAGGCGCTGGCGCGGGACCTCACGCACCGGCTCGATCGCCTGAGTGAGGCGCTGGAGGTCATCCGCGACCGCGCGCCCGAACGGGTGACCCAGGAACGCGATCGGCTTCGGCTGGCGGTGCGCGAATTGATGGATGGCAAGGAGCCGGATCCGGATCGGCTGGCGCAGGAGATTGCCCTGATGGCGGCGCGGCTGGACATCGCCGAGGAGATCGTGCGGTTGGAGACCCACATCAGGACCGCCCGCGAGATCCTGGAGGGAAAGGACCCCGGGGGGCGGCGGCTGGGCTTCCTCGGGCAGGAGATGCTGCGGGAGATCAACACGATCGGCTCCAAGGCCAACGACGCCGCCATCGGGCAGGCGGTGATCGGGATGAAGGAAGAGCTGGAACGGTTCCGCGAACAGCTGGAGAACGTGGAGTGATCCCGTTCCTGCTGGTGCTCTCGGCGCCGTCGGGGGCGGGGAAGACCACCATCGCGCAGGCGTTGCTCTCGGCGCGGGACGATCTCGGCTTCAGCGTGTCGGCAACGACGCGGCCGCCACGGCCGGGCGAGACGGACGGCGTGGCCTATCACTTCCTTGCGGAGGCCGAGTTCGACCGGCGGGTGCGGGCCGGCGAGTTCCTGGAGTGGGCGGGCTACGGTGGGCACCGCTACGGCACGCTGGCGGCAGAGGTCGATGCGCTGCTCGCGGCGGGACGGCACGTCTTGCTGGATATCGAGGTCCAGGGAGCGCGGCTGGTGCGGGAGCGGTGCCAAAACGTGGTGAGTGTCTTTATACTTCCGCCCTCCGCACGAGCGCTGGTCGAGCGCCTTGGCGGGCGAAATACGGAGCAACCGGCGGAGCTGGCCCGGCGCCTCCGCCGGGCGGCCGAGGAGCTGTCAGAGGCGGGGTCCTACGACTACCTCATCACCAATGCCGACCGCACACAGGCGGTGGCGGAGGTGGCGGCAATCATCGACGCGGAAACGCATCGGACCCGACGCCAGCC
>CAYWNR010000131.1:0-8398 GCA_964459705.1 uncultured Gemmatimonadaceae bacterium
GTTCAGGTACTCCAGCACGCGCGACCGCGCCCAGTAGAGATCCGTGCCGTCCTCGAAGATCACGTACACGAGGCTCAGGCCGAAGAACGAGTAGCCGCGCACCACGCGCGCGCCCGGCACCTTGAGCATCTCGGAGGTGATCGGGTAGGTGATCTGATCCTCGACGATCTGTGGCGCTTGATCGGCGAAATCGGTCTGGACGATGACCTGCACGTCGGACAGATCGGGAATCGCGTCGAGCGGGGTCGTCCGCATGCTCCACACGCCGGCGCCGATGACGAACGCCGTCGCGAGCAGGACGAGCCCCCGGTTCCGGAGCGACCAGGCGATGACGGCGTCAATCATGATGGTGCTCCGTCGTCGGGGGCACCGGGGTCGGTTCCATCGCGCCGTGCTGCATGCCGGGCATGGAGCTCCCGGTGGTCGCGAGACGTGATTCGGCGTCGATGAGGAAGTTGGCGGACGCGACGATCCGGTCGCCCTCGGTGAGGCCGGAAAGGACCTGGGCGTAGTGATCCGCGCGGGCACCCAGCACGACCTGGCGCGGAATGAGCGCGCCGGCGCTGTCGCGGACGAACACGAGGTTCCGCTCGCCGGTGACGATGATCGCCTCCATGGGAACCACGATCTCGTTGCCGACGTGCGCGTCGAAGTACATGGTGGCGAACATGCCGGGCTTGAGGCGACGGTCGGGGTTGGGCACGGTCACGCGCACGCGGTTCGTCCGGCTTTCCGTGTCGACCGTCGGGTACACGAAGGAGACCCGACCCATGAGGTGCTCCCCTGGATAGGCGGACACCTCGATGTGCGCCTGCGCGCCCTCCCGAACGAACTTGAGATCCTGTTCGAACACGTCGCCTTCGACCCAGACCTGGGCGAGGTCCGCGATCCGGTAGAGGCGCATGCCGGGCATCACGCGCTGTCCTTCGAGGACATCCTTCTCCAGCACCACCCCGCCCGCCGGCGACACGAGCGTGAGCGTCTTGGTGACCGCACCCGTGGCTTCCAGCTGCGCGATCTGGTCCGGCGTGATGTCCCAGTAGGTGAGCCGGCGGCGCGCGGCCTTGACGGTCGCATCGGCCTGGCGGGCCGCCTCGCCACCCGTCGCCGCGACTTGGGTCGCCAGTCGCCGGGCCGTGAGCAGCTCTTCCTGTGCCGCGACCAGCTTTGGACTGTACAGTGTCAGCAACCGCTCGCCCCGCCGTACCTCGGCGCCGCGGACATCCACGTAGAGGTGCTCGATGAAGCCCTCGACCTTGGGCGTGACATCCGAGATCCGCGGCTCAGCGGCCAGAATCTCGCCGACGGTGCGCACGGTGCGCGTGAGGGCCTGGCGGGCGACCGTCGTGTAGGTGACGCCCAGCGCCCGTTCCTGTGCCGGCGTGAGCTGCACGGGTTGCCGCATGGCGCTCCCGCTGCTGTCCATCCCGCCCTGGGTGCCCCCGGCCGACATGCGCGCATGCTCTTCGGCCGTCATCCCGGGCATCGGGGATGCTTCCTGATCGCCACCACACGCCCACGCGGCGAGCACCGCCATCAGCACGATCCGTCTCATTGGCCACCTCCGATGTCGCCCGCGAGTGCCTCGATGCCGGCCACCGCCCGCCGCCATTGCGCGGCGAGGCGGACCAGCTCGATCTCATAGCGGTTGACGGTCATTTCACTCTCGACCAGCGTCATGTAGTCGACGGTGCCCACACGATACGCGGACCGCGCGGCATCCACGGCCGCGCGGGCCTGTGGGAGCACGTCATTGCGATACAGGGCATCGAGCCGGCGCGCTCGTTCCGCGTCGGCCCGCAGCTCGGTCAGTCTGGCGAACGTCTCGTTGGCGAGGTCCCGAGCCGTCGCCGTTTGGTCGGCGCGCATCGCGTCCAGCTCGTGGCGGAGCGGCAATTGGGCCTTGCCCGCCCAGAGCGGGATCGCGAACCCCACCATCAGGGAGAGCATGTCGTCGAATTGCGGCCGCTGCCCGTACTGCACGGAGACCGTCACGTCGGGATACAATGCTCGTCTTGCCTGCCGATAGCCCGCATCGGCCGCGCGCACCCGCTCGCGCGCGGCGAGCAGGGCGGGGCGGTGCGCAGCGGCAAGCGCCATCAAGGAGTCCGCCGGCGGGAGCTCGGCGCCCGGCTGGGTTGCCTCGACCGCGGGCACCGGCGTCGTCGCGCCGCGGCCGAGCAGCGCGTTCAGTCGCGCAGCCGACGCCACACGGTCCTGCTCCATGACGGTGATGTCTTCGGTCATCCGGGCCACGCTCACCTGCGCCTGGAGCACGTCCTGCTGGGGCGCGTCGCCCACGGCGTACATCGTTTGCGACACGGTGAGGAAGTCGCGCAGCAGCTCGCGCGTTCCTCCCATGATCACGAGCGCGCGATCGGTTGCGGCGAGGTCGGCGTACACGGTGGTCACCCGAGCGACGAGCTGGCGCTCGGCTTCCGCGGCGTCCAGTTGCTCCGCGTCGGCCAGGGCGCGCTCGCGGTCGGCCCCGAACCCCAACGTGCCGGGCCACGGAATCCGCTGGCTCAGGCCGATGGTGTTCATGGTCATCGGCTCGGCCGTGCCGAATCCGCTCAGCGGCCGGTTCATCACGCCCAGCGTGAGCTGCGGGTCCGGCAACGCACCCGCCTGTGATGGTCGGAATCGCGCGGCATCCGCCTTGAGTCGCGCGGCGGCGAGCATCGGATTCGCGTCTCGCGCGACGGACACCGCTTCCGCGAGCCGCAGCGTGTCGGGTGGATCCTGCCCCCGGGCCGGAAGGGTCAGCGCGACGCTCAGCGCGAGCGCGCCTCCCACAATCGTCGTCATGTACACAGCAGACCTCTCCCCGATGGTCGGGGTCTCCGAGATGCCAACTGAGTCCCGGATCATCCGGGACGAATCACGAGGTGTTGGGAGAGGTCAGATCTTGGGAGGGGGAACCAGCGGGTCGAGCGCGCCACGCGGAGGCGCCAACGGGGATGGTACCACCGGCGAGGCGAACCTCGCGGCGGCCACGGTCACCACCGGGGACTGTGCCGTCACACCGTGCACCACGATACCGCAGTGACCCAGGTCGACGCAGTGAAACCCGTGCGATCCCGGCGAGCCCGGAGGGGTGACGGCGCGGGTGCTCAGGTCATGGCTGTGCATCCCGTGCGACATTACCGAGTGGCCCGGCGGTGCGCTGTGATGCACGAGCGCGCACACGGAGGGAGCGGCGTTCGCGGACAGGAACACCAGCCCCACGAGCAGGGCCGCGAGAGATCGGGCAGCACGGTACGGTCGCATTGCGGTTAGGATTGTAGCTACCCAACGACGGCGGAACCCGCAAGCGGGCGTGAAGAACTCATGAAGGAAACCGTGTGACGTCACGCGCCGCCCGCCTCCGGTCGTTCGCCCCGCTTGCCAGCGTCGGGCTCCTCACCGGCGCCCTGTGGGTGCTGCATCACGAGTTGGCGGCCCATCACCCCCGTGAGATCATCCTCGCGGTGCGATCGCTTCCGTGGCGGTCGGTCGTCGCCGCGCTCGCCCTCACCGTCGCGAGCTACGCCTTCCTCCCCGCGTATGACGCGATCGGACTCCGGTTCGTCGGCCGGCACCTCGGATGGCGCCGCACGATGTTCGCGGGATTCCTGGCGTATGGGTTCAGCCAGACGCTGGGATTCGCGCTCCTCACCGGCGGCTCCATCCGCTTTCGCCTGTACTCCGCGTGGGGGTTGTCCGCGGCCGAAGTCGCGCAGATGATCGCGGCGGCGTCGGCGGCGTTCTGGCTCGGGGTTCTGACCCTGCTGGGCGTCGTGCTCGCCGTCGGTGCAGGCGGAACGCTGCCGGTGCTCGACGCCGCGCCGCTCGCCGTGCGCGCCGCCGGCGTGCTGCTGCTGCTCGTCCCCATCGGTTATGTGGCGTTCGTCGTCGTTCGGCGCGGGCGGGGACCGATTGCGGTGTTGGGCTGGGAGCTTCCGCCCATCACGCCCGCCCTTTCGCTGACGCAGATCGCCGTGGGCTGTCTCGACTGGACGCTCGCGGCATCCGTGACCTACGTGCTGCTGCCGGTTGACCTGCGGATCGCGTTTCTGCCGTTCGTCGGTGTGTTCGTCCTGGCCCAGGTCGTTGGGCTCATCAGCCACGTCCCGGGCGGCCTCGGCGTCTTCGAGAGCGTCGTGCTCTTGTTGCTCAAGGGCCAAGCACCGGCCGCGACCATCCTCGGCTCGGTGCTCGCTTATCGCGTGATCTACTACGTGGTGCCGTTTTCGGCCGCGGCCATCACGCTGGCCGCGTACGAGTTGCGTGCGCGTCGCGCCGCGTTGGCGAAAGTGGCGCGCGTGGCCACGGGGTGGCTCCCCGCGCTCGCGCCCCGCGCCGCCGCCGGCCTGACGTTTCTGATGGGCGCGCTGCTGTTGTTCTCGGGCGCGCTGCCGGCGGAGCATGGTCGTCTGCGGGCGCTCATCGACGTGGTGCCGTTACCGGTGATCGAGTTCTCGCACTTTCTCGGGAGCCTCGTGGGCGTGGGCTTGCTGATCCTCGCCTGGGGACTCGCCCGTCGGCTGGACGGCGCGTTTCACCTGGCCGTCTGGCTCCTGGCGGCCGGCATGGCCTTCTCGCTGCTCAAGGGCATCGACTACGAGGAGGCCGTGGTCAGTGGGGTCGTCCTGGTCGCGCTCCTCGCGACGCGCTCCCACTTCGACCGCAAAGCATCGCTGTTGCACGAACCGTTCTCCGGCCCCTGGGCGGTCGCCACCGGCGTGGTGCTCGTGGTGTCCGTGTGGTTTGGGCTGTTCGCGTTCCGCCACGTGCCGTATCGCGGGGAGCTGTGGTGGCGGTTCGCGCTGTTCGGCGATGCCCCGCGTTTCCTGCGGGCCGCCGTCGGCACGTTCGTCGCGGCGGGTGCCTTCGGGCTGGCACGCCTGCTCCGGCCGGCTCGGCCAGCCCGCGTGCCGCCGACCGCGGCCGACCTCACGGGCATCGAGCCCATCGTGATCGCCGCGCCGCGGACGTATGCGCAGCTCGCATTTCTCGGCGATAAATCGCTGCTCGTCAACGACGAACGAACGGCGTTCATCATGTACGGCACGGTCGGACGAAGCTGGATCGCGATGGGCGATCCGATCGGCCTGGCCTCGGCGGCGGCCGACCTCGTGTGGCGATTCCGAGAGTTGGCGGACGACCACGATGGCCTGACGGTCTTCTACCAGGCAACCCCCGGGTTCCTCCCGGTCTATCTCGATCTTGGCCTCCGGCCGCTCAAGCTCGGCGAGGAAGGTCGCGTCTTCCTCCCGTCGTTCTCCCTCGAGGGCGGGAGTCGAAAATCCCTCCGGCGGGTGAAACGGCAGATCGAGAAGGAGGGGTGCACGTTTGCCGTCCTCCCGACGGAAGAGACGGCGGACATCCTCGCGGATCTCCGGGTCGTCTCGGACGCGTGGTTGGTGGAAAAAGCGACGCGGGAAAAGGGCTTCTCGCTCGGGCGCTTCGACCCTGAGTACCTGCGTCGCTTTCCCACGGCGGTCGTCCGGCGCGCCGGTCGCATCGTGGCGTTCGCGAACGTGTGGCTCGGCGGCGGGAAGGCGGAGGTGGCCCCCGACCTGATGCGGTTCCTGCCGGATGCTCCCGACGGGGTCATGGAATACCTGTTCATCGAGTTGATGCTCTGGGGAGCGGCCGAAGGGTACGAGTGGTTCAACGTCGGCATGGCGCCCCTCTCGGGGATGGAGGCGCGGGCGCTGGCGCCGCTGTGGAATCGCGTGAACGCGCTCGTGTACCGGCACGGCGAGAACTTCTACAACTTCCAGGGACTCAGGGCCTACAAGGAGAAGTTCGATCCCGAGTGGAGTCCGCGGTATCTGGCCGCGCCGGGCGGGTTCGCCCTGCCGCGCGTGATCGCGGACGTGGCGTCGCTCATTTCCGGCGGGCTTACTGGGGTCGTGCGGAAGTAGGAGAGTCGCTCCGGCTAGAGCGGGCGGAACAGGTCGTCGAGTCCGAGTGCGAATGGCGCGCCCGAGCCCGTGGGGCGCCACGTGAGCGCCGTCGTTTCGGTGGTTGGAAGCGCGTCCGCCGGCGACCATACCTCGACGGTGCGCGCCGCGGGATCCACGATCCAGTAGGTCACGACGCCCACGTCCTGGTACAGCCGGCGCTTGGTGAACCGATCGTATCGGGCTGTGGAGGGGCTCAGTACCTCGACGGCGAGCAGCAGCGTTTGCATGCGCGTCCAGTCGAGCGCGCGGGCTTCTTCGAGGTCTACCACGAAGAGATCCGGTTGGACCAGGATGTCCGGCCCCCACGAGAGATCGGCGGGCGAGGACAGGAGCAAGCCCACGGGGTGCCGTTCGAGGTACTGCCACAAGGCGCCCCAGAGCCGTCCAAGGACCACCTGATGCAACGGGCGCGGCCCTGGGGTCACGAGCAGTTCCCCATGCACCGTTTCGTACCGGTTCCCGTCGTCGGGGAGTGCGCGGACCATGTCAGCCGTGAAATAGACCGGTGCTGCCATGCCCATAAGGTCGGCTCGGCGTTGAGGGGAGCGCAAGACACGCGACATCATGGCGCCGAGCGGGGCCTGCGTCGGCATCGAATCGCCGCACGGGGCGGCGCTTTGCCGCATGTATGTTCGGCGATGCCACGCACCCCCGAAAGCGCGTAGCTTATGCGCGACATGAAGCGATCGTCTTGGATGGCGCGTGGAGTCGTTTTGGGAGCCGCGGGGCTCCTCGTAGGACTGGGTGTCTATCTGGGAGGCATGTGGCTCGATGCCGAGCGGCGGCCGGTCTCCCCCGAAGGGCCGGCGGTCGAGGACACCCTCCGGTTCGGCCGCTTCGGGCTCGTCCACGTCTATCACACCACGGCTCGGCCGTCCCATCTCGTCCTCTTCGCATCCGGAGACGGCGGCTGGAACCTGGGCGTGATCACGATGGCCCGGGCGCTGTCCACGATGGACGCGTTGGTCGCCGGCATCGATGTCGTGTCCTACCTCAAGACCGTGGAGGCGGACGCGGAGCGATGCGCCTATCCGGCGGCCGACTTCGAGGCCCTCGGCCACTATCTGGAACAGCGCTACGCGTTCTCGACGTTCGACGCGCCGGTCCTGGTGGGTTACTCCTCGGGAGCGACCCTGGTGTACGCGGCGGCCGCCCAGGCGCCGCCGAATACGTTTCGTGGGGCCATCAGCCTCGGATTCTGTCCCGATCTACCCTTGCAGAAGCCGTGGTGCAGGGGACGGGGCCTGGAGGCCACGCGCCTGTCCGGCGCGCCGGGGTATCGGTTCGCTCCCGCGCCGGACCTCATCACGCCGTGGATTGCGCTCCACGGCGAGATCGACGAAGTCTGCGCGCCGGATACGGTTGCCGCGTTCGTGCGGAACACCGGCCACGCCGAGATCGTGCGACTGTCCGACGTCGGCCACGGGTTCGGCGTGGAGCGGAACTGGATGCCGCAGTTTCGCGCCGCCTACACACGGCTCATCGAGCAACCAGTGGCGGAAACGCCGCCGGTGTCCACGGGGATGCCGGACCTCCCGCTTGTCGAGGTACCGGCGCAGGGGGGTGGGGACACCATGGCCGTCATCGTCTCCGGAGACGGAGGGTGGGCCGGCATCGATCGGTCACTGGCCGAGGTGCTCTCTCGTCGCGGCATGCCGGTGGTGGGGATTGACGCGCTGCGCTACTTCTGGAGCCGCCGGACGCCCGAGGGAGCGTCGCAGGACCTCGCGCGCGTCATCGAGCACTATCTGGTCCGGTGGAACAAGCACAGGGTGATCGTCATCGGCTACTCGTTTGGCGCCGACGTGCTGCCCTTCATGCTGACGCGCCTGCCCAGCGCGGCGCGCGCCCGGGTTGCGCGGGTCGCCCTCATTGGGCCCCAACACTACGCGGACTTCGAATTCCACGTGACGGACTGGCTCCCAACGGGAGGGCGGAAGACCCCATACGCCGTTCTTCCCGAGGTGCGCCGGCTCGCGGGAACGTCGCTGCTGTGTCTGTACGGGGCCGACGAGCATGGAACGATCTGTCCCTCGCTCGACACGACGGTCTTCGACGTCCGCGTGATGCCGGGCGGACACCACTTCGGGGGCGAGTACGAGCGGCTGGCGGCGGTGATTCTTGGGGGACGACAACGCTAGACGCCCGGACCAACTGGCGCGCGGTGGCGATGGTGGCCTTGGCATCCTCCCGTGATGAATCGAACAGCGGCAACCTCCCAAGAAACCGCCATGGGCCGTCTCCGTCGGTCCGCGCCACACCCAACGAACGAAACCCGCGCACCGCGAAGTCGTTAACCGCCGTCTCGACGGCGACGGCGTCGGGGCCGGTCACCCGTTAACGCCTCGGGGCCGTCCGCACTTCCTGCGACTGCGTGAGGTCGGCCAGAAACATCTCGGCCGCGGCTTCGCCCACCGCCGCGTCTTCGATGAAGGCGTCGAGCT
>CAYWNR010000132.1:0-8362 GCA_964459705.1 uncultured Gemmatimonadaceae bacterium
ATCCCGGGCAGGCGCTCGGGGGCCACGTAGAGGAGCGTGAGCCGACCCGCCAGGGTCCGCTCACGCACCGCGCGTCGCGTCTCCGGGTTTTGCGTGCTGCTCAAGTACGCCGCCGGGACGCCCTTCGCGGACAGGGCGCCGACTTGATCCTGCATCAGCGAGATGAGCGGCGACACCACGAGCGTCAGCCCGCCGCGCACCACGGCCGGGAGTTGAAAGCAGATGGACTTCCCCCCGCCGGTCGGGAGGAGCGCCAAGCAGTCACGTCCACTGAGCGCGGCCAGCACGACGCGTCGCTGCTGGTAGCGCAGATGCGCGTACCCCCAATGGTGTTCGAGCACCCGCTCGGCACGGTCCAGCAGGCCGGTCGATTCCATGCCTCTACATTGGTGGCAGCGCGCACAAAGCCGTCAGCGTTCCAACGCACCGATAGGCGAAGCCTTGCGTGCGTCTTGGGGGGTCCACGAGTGAACTCGCAGTGCGGCCTCTGTCGGTAGGTCGGCGATCCGTCCCTTGGGGGCGCCGCCTGCGTCGCTACAGCGGGGTACGGATCGCCGCGATCACCACGGCCAAGTCGCGCACGGTCGCTCCGCACAGCAGTGAGAACGTGCCCGTCATGGTTAGGCTGTCGTTGGCGACCGCGCCTGCCAGCAGGAGCGCCCGACGTATGGAACACCCGGGTGGGAGGGGTGGCGCACCCGAGAGTTCGAGGTCGCCATCAATCGTGACGACCCCCACCAGGTCTTCGACGGGTTGCGCCTCACAGGACTGGGTCGTCCCAAGCGCATAGCTCCCCGCCACGTCGTCGCGCGACTGCGTGGACAGGGTGACCGTCACGGGACATGTCACCTCGAGGCCCGGTACCTGGGTCGTGTAGGTGCCGGTGAAGATCCCGGTGACGTCAGGGTAGACCGGCAACGGAGCGCCGCTGGTACTGCCCGCGAATCCAAGCCTCCACACCACCTCCTGCGGGCAACGGTACGTGTAGCGGCCAGACAGCGTGATGCTGTCGCCCACGACCGTCCCCACGAGCCCGATGTTGGCCTCCTTCAACGTGCAGGTCATCGGTTCCACCAGCTCCGCCAGCGCGTTGATCGTGCCGGTGGAGCGCACGACCCCGGCACCCGCCTCGATGGTATCGATGCAGCCGAGACCGGGCGCGTATCTCCGCAGCAGCTCGAACGTGGTGCGGAAGACGCTATCGGCCTGGTCGGCGATGGTGAGCGCAGCGGGACAACTTATCCGGTCGCTTTCGACAGCGAGGTTCCACGTGCCGAGGTAATGGCCCTCGACGTTGGGGATCGGCCGGGGGGCGCCATCCCCGCCGCCGCACGCGGCAGCAAGGACAAACGCGCTCAACGGTGCCGACGGCCTCGACAGACGGGTTCTCTTCACACCGTCAAGCTACGTCATGGGAATCGGGGAACGCGAGGCAGGTGCCAGCCACGCTCGCTACATTCCTCGCCCCGGAGTACAATGAGACCCATGGCGCGACTCTCCGACACCGAGTTGCTGGCACGACTCGTCGGGTTCGACACTGCGGGCCCGAACGGCAATCTCCCTCTGATCGAGTTCCTCTCGGGCTACCTCGATCGGCCGGGGGTGCGTGTCTCACGACTGCCCTCACCGGACGGCACCAAGGTGAATCTGTACGTCGAAATCGGTCCGGAGCCCGCGGGCGACCGCCGCGGACTCCTGCTCTCCGGGCACACGGACGTCGTGCCCGCCCACGAGCCCGAGTGGGCATCGAATCCGTTTCAGCTCACGGAGCGCGATGGCATGCTGTTCGGCCGCGGCGCGGCCGACATGAAGGGCTTCGTGGCGATCGTCTCGAACCTGACCGCCGAGCTCGATCCAGGCTCCCTTCAGGCACCGCTGACGCTCCTGTTCACCTACGACGAGGAAGTCGGCACGCTGGGCGCCCGCCACTTTGCCGAGGCGTGGACGGCGCACGACCGCCTGCCCCGCCACGCGCTCATCGGCGAGCCCACCCGGCTCCAGGTCGTGCGCGCGCACAAGGGCATTGTCGAACTGCGGATCACGTTCCTGGGCCAAAGCGCCCACTCGGGGTATCCCCACCTCGGGCGGTCCGCCATCGAGCCGGCGGCCGCTGCGGTGATGGCGCTGGCGGGGTTGCGACGGTCCCTGGAGCAGGAGCGGCCGGACACAAGCGCACTCTTCCCCGAGGTGCCGTTCGTCCCGCTCAACGTGGGGACGATCCGCGGTGGCGCGGCGCCCAACGTGATCCCCGACCATTGCGCCCTCGCCGTCACGATCCGTCCGCTCCCGGGCATGGAAGCCCAACCTTTGGTCGAGCGCGTGCGGGACGTCGTCGCGCGCTCGGCGAGCGCCGAGCGGTGGACACTGGACGTAATATGTGAGTGCCCTCCGATGCTGACCCAGCCCGACGCGCCGGTGCTCCGCTCCTTGCTCGAGCTGGTGGGCCCGAGCGCACCCACGGCCGTTTCCTACGCCACCGACGCGGGATGGCTCCAGACGCTGGACATGGACTGCGCCATCTTCGGCCCGGGAGACATTGCCACCGCGCACCGGGCGAACGAGCACGTGCCCATCGCGGATCTCACGAAGGCCAGGGCGGTATTGGAGCGGATGATCGAGCGGTTCTGCGGGGCCCCCGCCTGACGCCACTGAGGACAAGCCCGTGTGCGCCTATTTCTTGAGGAACGCCTCGATGGCTTTCCGAAAATCCGGCGTCGTCCGCGCCACGGCGTTGACATCGGCACCGAGTTTGATGCCATCCGCGAAGCCGCGGCCGTCCAACTGGTAGAACAGCCGCTTGGTGAGCGCGAGCGCGGACGCGCTCGTCGCCGCCAGGCCCTTCAGCACGTCGGTCGTCTCCGCCTCAAACCTCGTGGCGGGTACCACGCGGGACACCAATCCGACGGCGCGCGCCTCCTCGGCGCTGAGCACTCGGCCCGTGGTGACGAGGTCGAACGCCGCCTTCTCCCCGGTGATCCGGCGCAGGATGGCCATCACCATCGCCGGGACGAATCCCTTCCCGACCTCGGGATAGCCGAACTGCGCCGCCGCGTGCGCGAGCACGAGGTCGCACGCGGTCGCCAGGCCGCACCCTCCCGCGAACGCGCGCCCGTGCACGACGGCCACGACCGGCTTTGGCAGCTCGCGCATCCGCACGAAGACATCACCCAGACGTTGTGCGCTCGCACGGTTCTCGTCCGGAGACCGATGGGCCGAATCGAGCAACTCCTGGAGATCCGCCCCCGCGCAGAAGTCCTTCCCCGCCCCGCGCACCGCGACCACGCGCACGTCGGCGTCCAGTTCCGCCCGTTCCAACGCCGCGTGCAGCGCGTCTACCATGGGCGCGTCGATGGCGTTCCGCTTGTCCGGACGGTTCACCGTGACGGTGAGGACGCCGCCCGCGAGCGCGGTCAGCAACCGATCGTTAGACATCGATCCCGGTGGGAACGCTGATCTCCATCCGGAGCAGCGCCGTGGAGAAGACCTTGCCCTGCGCGTCGGTCTTGAGCGACAGCGTACCGCCACCGCCGAGCGCGCCGTGGAGCAGGAAGTTGAGCGCGCGCAGATTCGGCAGCTCGAACCGCTCGACTTTGCCGGTGATCACGCCCTTGAAATGCTTGGCCACGCGCGCGGCGGTCACCTCCCGAAGGAGCACGGGATAGTACTCGGGCTTCAACGCAATCAGCCCGACGTTCGCGGTATCGCCTTTGTCGCCGCTCCGCGCGTGGGCAAGAAAGCGGAGCTGGACGCTTCCGGCAGGCCGCCCAGTACCAGAGCGAGTCGATTCCCGCCGTCGAGGTCTCGCTTTGAGTCCCATCCCGTTATTCCGTCATCCCGTTCATGCTTCCAGAATCTCCACTTTCGACACGATCTCCCCCTTCGCCACCAGCGCCGGCCAATACGCCACGATCTCCTCCACCTTCGGTCGCCCGCCGGCGAATCCCGTGACGCTCGGCGGGCCGTTCAGGATCAGCGGCGCGATCTCGCGAGTGAACCGCTCCACCGGGGGGCGCGTCCGCGCGCGGACGCCAATGCGAAGCTGGACCTCCGGGGCGTCCGGATCCGGGTCGCCCGCGAGCGGCCCGTGGGTCGCGTTGGCGCCGACGAACTCGGTCAGGGTCTCCTCGAACGCGAGGCCGAGCATTTCGAGGCGGGCACGGAGGATGCGGTCGGCCGCCTTTGCCTTTGCCAACGCGTCGGGCCAGGCGTAGACCAGCGTCCCCACGGCCTTGTAGCCGTAGAAGTACGCAATGGAGACCTTGAGAAACTCGGTTGCCGGCTGCCCGCGGACGCCGGTCACTCGCACGCGGTCCGGCCCATCCTGCCGCAGCTGAATCGTGGTGAAGTCGGCGATCACGTCGGGCGTGATGTAGTTCCGCGGATCGCCCATCTCATAGACGAGCTGCTCGCTGACCGACGCCACCGAGATCCGGCCGCCGGTCCCCGGGTGCTTCGTGATCGCGAACGTTCCGTCGGCCGCGGCCTCGATGATGGGATAGCCGGGGTTCTCCATATGGGGAATCCGTTCCCAGTCCACGAGGCAATTGCCGCCGGAGCATTGCGCCCCGCACTCGATGATGTGGCCGGCGACGGTGCCGGCGGCCAACCGGTTCCAGTCGTTTCCGCGCCAGCCGAACTCGTGCATCATCGGCGCGAGCGTGAGGCCCGTATCCGTCACCCGTCCCGTGATCACGATGTTGGCGCCGCGCGCCAGGGCTTCCACCACGGGCGCCGCGCCGAGGTAGGCGTTGGCCGACAGCACGTGGTCGCGCACGGTCGCGAGCGGCGCGCCGTTATCCATGTTCGTGAGCGTGTGCCCCCGTGCCGCCAGATCATCCAACCGATCCAGGATGTCGTCCCCGGAAACCACGGCGACCTTCACCTTGCCAGCGAGTCCCTGTCGGCGGGCGGCCTCGATCACGGCATCGGCACACGCCCGCGCGTTCACGCCACCCGCGTTGGCCGTCACCCGCACGCCCTTGCGCACGAGGTCGGGCATGAGATTGTCCATCAAGTGGACGAAATCGGTCGCGTAGCCGCGCGACGGATCGCGCGAGCGCTGCTTCTGCATGATGGACATCGTCACCTCGGCGAGGTAGTCCATCATGAGGTAGTCGATCGGGCCGTCGCGCACCTGGCGCACGGGCGCTTCGAGCCAGTCCCCCCAGAACCCTTGGCCGGCGGCGATGCGGATCGGTCTTTCCGTCATCACGTCAACGGGTCGAGCTGGTGGCCGGTACCCGGCCGCGACGCACCGACGGTGCTTCGCCGGGGACCTCGGCGACGACCTCGACGAAGGGATCCAACCCCGTGGGGAGCGCGAGCATGGAATCCGACGGCCACGCGAGCAACGCGTGGGCCGCCGCCGCGATGTCGAGCGGGCGCGTGACCGTGGGGCTTGCCGAGTCGGATCGGAGATACACGATCGTGACCTCCGCATTCCAGGGCGTCCCGTCGTCGGGCAGCGCAAAGGCGGGCATCAGCTCGAGCGTCAACACGCGCGGGCCGTCCGCCGGCAGGGCCATGCGATGCCGGCCGAACGGGTAGTCGAGCCCGCCTTCGCTCACGAAGTACCCGGCGGAATCCCAGACAGACACCCCGACGTCGGTAATCCGAGCCCAGACCGACGGGTCGAAGGCCACGTCGAACTGGAGCATCGTTGCCCATGAGGGAGCATCGAGCCTGGTCCGCTCCACCGTGCCGCCGGTGCCGTGCAACGCGAGGGTGCGGGTGGCGCCGAGCGTGCGCACCGCGACGCTCGCGGCAACGGCGTGCCCGGACTCGTTCGTGACCTGGACGCCATCCGCCCGCTCCGCGAGGCTGACGGGCGGGAGCGCGGCCTCGAAGTCCACCGTCACCGGTCGCGTTGGCGGCGCGACGAGCACCGCCTCGTACACCCCGGGGAGGAGATCTTCGCCGCGCACCAGCAGCTCCCCGTCACGCGGCGACTCTCCGCCGATCTCGACCGACGACAGGTCCCGCTGGGGCTGACCGGACGGCTCAAAGAGGTACAACGTGACGGCCTGCTCCGGGTCCCCCACCGTGGCTCGGACGCGCAACCCTCCCGCATCCGGCGGGACCCGCAGGAAGAACCGGCTAACCCGGCCGCGCGGAATGTGGCGGCGCTCGCGCAGGGAACTGTCGAGCCAGTACGGCACGATGACGGTGTTGGTCAGTCCGAACGCCGCCCCCGCGAGGGTGTCGGTCGCCGGTCTCGCCCACACCGTCCCAACGTACATGCCCGGGATCTCGAGCTCGTCGCGGTCGTACGTCAGGGTCACCGTCGCCGGCTCGCCAGCGAACTCCATCGACGGCGGCGCATGGAGCCACGGAGCATCCGATCGAAGCAACAGCTCAGCGAACGGCTGGCCGCCTTCCGAGGTCACCGTGAACCGCTGGCGCGTGTCGCCCGCCGCGAGACCATCGCGCCGGTAGGCGGCGGAGAGCCCCGTGTTGCCGCCATCCGGTAACGCGCTCACCGCGAACCGACCGGCTCGATGCCCCGCGCGCAGCCAGCGATACGCCGCGGTGACGTCGGGAACGCCCGCTCCCATGTCCAGGGTGGTTGCGCCGTCGACGGGGGCAGCGGTGGCCCGCAATGCGGCTTCGAGCTCCGCACCCGTCTCCGTCTGGCCGTCCGCCTGACGAGCCGACAGCAGCAGTGCGACCATGCCGGACAGCTCCGGCGCCGCCATGCTGGTGCCAGCGGCAACCTCTTCACCCGTCTGCCACGGAGGCACGTTCGAGAACGCCACGCCCGGAACGCACAGGTCGGGCTTCCGCCGCGTGCCGCCACGCGAGCTCCACCACCCGAGCACGTCGCTCGCCGGCGCCCCCGCCGCGTCCGGCGCCTGTGCGAAGACGCCTGGGAACAATGCGCAGGCGGACAGCGCGAACTCGGCCGACCCCGGCAACCCGATCGTCGACACGCCCGGCCCGTCATTGCCCGCGCTGATCACCATCGTGACCTCCGGATGGTCCAACGCGAAGGCGTCCACTACCGAGTCGATGACGGCGCGCCCGAGACCGTTCTCGTTGGCGATGCCGAAGCTCAGGTTGAGCACGAGGGGGATGCGTCGTTGGGCCGCGTAGCCGGCGGCCCACGTCATGGCCCGCACCATGCTCGCGGTCACGGAGATGCCACCGCGCGCGTCGTTCGCGATCTTGAGACCGAGGATGCGCGCGCCGGGCGCGATGCCGTCGAAGCCCGCCACGCCGAACAGATCGTGCCCGGCGGCGATCCCGGCCACGTGCGTGCCGTGCCCCGCCGTATCGAAGAACAGATCGAGTACCGGGGCGTTGTGCTCCGTGGCGAAATTCGCGGCGATCGTGAGCGGGCCGTAGGTGAACGTGTCTCCGGCCACGGCGAAGTCCCGGACCGGGGTCTCGTCGGCGAGCGACCCATTGCCATCGGTGTCCGCGACCAGGAACCATCCGTCGGGCGCGCGGCCCACCACCACCACCAGCGCGTCGTCGCGGTCGCCGTCCCCGTTCACGTCCGCGGCCGGCATCGGGCCAAGGGTGCGCTCGACCAGCGTTCCCCCGTAGTACGGGCCGACCGAGAGTCCGGCCACGCGACCGAACCCGCGAAGGTGCCGCCCCGCCACGAGGACGCCGTCACCGGTCGGGAAGACCCGCTCGAGCGTGATCCGACCTTCGTCCGAGAAGTCCCGCAGGTCCACCAGCTTCGCTTCGCCGGTCGTGGTCCGTTGAAGACCGGGAACGCCGGCGTCGATCCCGCTGTCCATGATCCCGATCAGGACGCCCCGGCCGTCATAGGTCGGATGCTCGGTGAGGAACCGCTCCGCGCCACCCGTGCGCCGCGGCAGCAGGCCCAGCAACCGCGCCGCCTGCGGAGGCAGGACGGGCTGGACGGACTTCGCAACCGCGACACTGCTCGCGTCCGCCGGTGCCGCGGCAGGTGCGGGGCGCACGGGGAGCGGCTCGGGTGCGCGCGCGCCGCAGGCGACGGCCAGCACTCCCACACCGACCGTCGCTCCACGCGCGACCAACCGCCTCACGGATGCAGCTCCGGCAGGATGAACGCGCCGAGGTGAGGGCCGTCGTAGTTGCTGCAGATCCGGCAGGCGAACGCGAGCATGGCGCGCGTGTCCTCCGGCGCGATGATCGCATCGACGAAGCCGCGCGCCGCGGCATACCGGGCGTCGAGCTGATGCTCGTAATCCTCGCGCATCTGCTCGACGGCTTCGGCAACCCCGTCGTCGTTGACACGGCTCCCGTAGACGGCCTGCACGGCCGATTCTCCCTCCATCACGCCCATGCGTCCCGTGGGCCACGAGAGTATGAAGTCCGGGTCGAATCCCTGCCCCGCCATGGCGTAATAGCCGGCGCCCGACGCGTG
>CAYWNR010000133.1:0-3605 GCA_964459705.1 uncultured Gemmatimonadaceae bacterium
TGTCCCGGTGCACGATGCCCAGCGAGTGCGCGTAGCCAAGCGCATCGGCGACCTCACGGCCAACCCGGACGGCCTCCTCGACGGGGAGTTGCTTCTCGCGACGCAGCCGGTCCCGGAGCGATTCCCCGTCCACGTAGGGCATGACGTAGTAGAGGAACCCGTCGACGTTCCCGGAATCGTGCAGCGGCAGGATGTGGGGATGCGCGAGGCGGGCGGACACCTCGATCTCGCGGAGGAAGCGCTCCGGCCCAAGGGCCGCGGCCAACTCCGGCTTCAGAACCTTGAGCGCGACCGGGCGGTGGTGCTTGCGGTCCTCGGCGAGATAGACCGTGGCCATGCCACCACGGCCCAGCTCGCGCTGGAGGGTATATCGCTCGGCCAGGGCTGCCTCGAGGCGCTCCGGGATGTCGGGCATCGGCCCCCTGTGGTCTGGCTCCCGTTCGGGTTTACGATAGGACCGGAACGCGGGGTTGGCCAGACGCGGAGGCGCCCGTGTCCAAGCACCGTCTGCAGGGTGCAGAGTGCAATGGAGGGTGCAGATGGAAGGCCGAACCCAATCTGCACCCTCTATTGCACTCTGCACTCCGCAGTCTTCACTCTACATTTTGCAGTCCCGTGAGGGCGTCACGCACCAGATTGCGAATTAGCGCCACCTTGTAGCCATTGCGTTTGAGCGGCGTCGCACCCTCCACGGCGGCCTCACCCCCCCGCACCGCCACGTCGGGGGCCAACGCCTTGCCGACAATCACCCGCTCGACCGCCTGCGCCCGCCACGGCACCGGGGCCGCGCCGCTCAACACCACCCGTGCGGCGGCCACGGTCCGACCGTCGAACCGCAGCGCGAGCGCGACACCGGCCAATGCGAAGTCCCACGCGCCGCGCGCGCGCACCTTGCGGTACGCGCTCTTGAGCCCACGCGGCGTCGCCGGAATGTCGATGGCCGTCACCACCTCGCCGGGGCGCAGCACGGTCTCCCGCTGGATGTTGTCCCGCGGGGAGACGTGGAACTGCTCGATCGGGACGGTGCGCGTCCCCTCACGGCTCGCGATCCGCACGGTGGCGTCGAGCGCCACCAGCGCGGGTGCCGTGTCGGACGGATGCACGATGTAGCAGCCCGCTCCACCGAGGACGCAGTGATACTGGTTCTCGCCCGCCAGGGCGTAGCACGTGTCCCCGCCCTTCCGCTTGCAGTGGAACTCGCCGCGGTAATACCAGCACCGGGGCTTCTGGCAGACGTTGCCGCCGATGGTGCCCTGGTTCCGGAGCTGTGGGCTGGCTACCGAACGCGCCGCCTGGGCGAGCACGGTGTACCGCTCGTTGATCAGTGGGTTGGCGGCGACGTCGGCGATGCGGGTGAGCGCACCGATGCGAAGGCCGCCGCCATTCGGCGCGATGCCCCGCAACGCGTCCAATCCCGAGAGACTCACCACCTTCGCGCAGTCGAGCACCCCGTCCCGCAAGCAGCCCAACAAGTCGGACCCACCGGCGCTCACGCGAGTATCGGAAGCCCCAAGCTGGGCGAAGGCTTCATCGAGGGACCGAGCGCGGACATAGCTGAATTTCGGCAGCATGACTCAGCCCTCCTCGGCCTGCGTAAGCGCCTGCACGAGGTGTAGGGGATCGATCGGCGTGCTCGTCACCCGGACGCCGGTCGCGTGGTAAATGGCGTTGGCGATGGCGGGCGCCGTCGGAATGGTCGCCGGCTCGCCGATGCCCTTCGCCCCGGTCGAATTGCACTCGGTGTCGTGCGGGTCGACGGGCACGCACGTCATGTCCGCCGGCACGTCCAGCATGGTCGGCAGCTTGTAGTCGTGCCAATTGACGTTCACCATCTTCCCGGTCTGATCGACGTCCAAAATTCGGGACTCGGTCATACCATACCCGATGCCCATCGTGATCCCACCGAACACCTGGTTTTGATAGGTGAGCCGGTTCATCACCCGGCCGCTGTCGTGCGCGCCGAGGAACCGGATGATCTTCACCTCGCCGGTGGCGGTGTCGACCTCCACCTCGCAGAAGTGCACCGCGAACGGGTTCACGGCCTTGCCGTCCGGATTCGGCCCGCGGTACCCGACGCCCGTGAGGCTCCGGCGCCGGCTCAAGGTTCTCAGCTCCGCGAGCGGTCGCTCGAGCGCGGGATTTGCCGTGCTCACCACCTTGCCATCACGGAGCGCGAGCGTGGACGCCTCGACCTGCAGCTCCTCGGCGGCGATTTCGAGCAGTTGCCGCTTGACATCCACCGCGGCCGCGCGCACCGCCGGCGATTCGGTCGGCACGGTCTTGCTGCCGCCGCTCGCGCTCGCGAACTGCGTGCTGCCCGTATCGGCGTGCTCGATCTCGATGGCGTCGGGATCGACCCCCAGCTCCTCGGCCACGACCATCGCCATCACGGTCTTGGTGCCGGTACCGATGTCACTGGCGCCCATATTCAGATTCACACTGCCGTCCGCGAAGAACTTGACGGTGATCGTGCTGGGCGGCCCGCCACCGCCGCCGGCCCACAGTCCCGCCGCGACCCCCACCCCGCGGCGCACGGTGCCCCGGTTTCCCGCGTGTGCGATCTCGGCGCGCGTGTCGGCCCACCGGAACGCCGCCGCGCCGTCTTCCAGACACTGGCGCAAGCCGGTGGTCGTGTACGGCACGTTCCCACGCCCCTGGCTCACCGTCGGCACGTTCCGCACCCGGAACGCCACCGGATCCATGTCGATCGCCTTGGCGAGCGCATCCATCATCTGCTCCAGCGCCCACGCGCCCTGCGGATGCCCGGGCGCGCGGAACGGCCGGGCGGGACACGCGTTGATGTAGAGGTCCTGCAACTCCGTCCGGATGTTGGCGCAGACGTACAGGTCGCGGACCAGCCAGTCCAACGACGAGGCGCCACCGGCCGGTTGCGATCCGCTCGCGCCCGAGCCCCAGAACTGCATCGCCGTGATGGTGCCGTCCTTCTTCACGCCCACCTTGAGCCGCATGTTGGCCGGTGGGCGGTTCCCGACGGCGAGGTAGGTTTCCTCGCGCGTGAGCACCAGCTTCACCGGTTGCGCCGTCATCTTGGACAGGAGCGCCGCGGCCACGGAGTACTTCCCCGCTTGGAGCTTGGCGCCGAACCCACCGCCCATGTAGTGGCCCACCACCCGCACCATGGAGAACGGCATGCCGAGCGAGGCGGCCACCTGCATCTGGACGTTGTAGACCCCCTGCGTGGACTCCCACAGGGTCAACCGGTCACCGTCCCAGCGGGCGACGCAGCCGTGCGGCTCCATCGGCGTGTGGATCTCACACTCGGTGCGGTACTCCTCCTCCAGCACGACGTCCGCCTCCGCGAACCCCTGCTCGACGTTGCCGCGCTCGTAGGTCTGCGGTGGACGAACCCGATTGCCTTCGTCGTGCACGAGCGGGGCGTCCGCCTCGAGCGCCCGGCGCTCGTCCACCAGGAACGGCCGGACCTCATACTGCACCTGGATCGCGCGCAGCGCGTCCCGCGCCTGGTACGGCGTGTCCGCCGCCACGGCGGCCACCGCTTCGCCCTGGAACCGGCAGTGCGGGTCGAACAGTCGGGTGCGAATGGACTCCGCGTGCGGCCGGGTGGCGCGGTCGAGCGGCGTGAA
>CAYWNR010000133.1:3705-8319 GCA_964459705.1 uncultured Gemmatimonadaceae bacterium
GCGTAGCGGGGCACGCCGTCCAGCAGCACCGTGCACGAGCCGCACTCGCCGCGCTCGCACCCGGCCTTGGTGCCCGTCAGCCCCAGCACCTCCCGCAGGACGTACGCGAGCGACCAGCGCGGCTCCACCAGCAGCTCGTGCGTGCGCCCGTTGATGGAGAGCGCCACCTGGGCGAACTCGTCGGCGGCGAGCACCTCGGGGGCCTCGGCGGCCTGGGCGGCGAGCTGGCTGGCCGCCGTGGCCGTCAGCACGCCCGTGCCCATGGTCGTGAGGAACCCGCGGCGCGTGAGTGCGCGGCGCGGCGTGGTCTGGTCGCCGTGGTCGTTGGGATCGTTGGTCATGCGTCTCCTCCACCCGTGCGATGGTGCTCGTGGACCGGGGATGGCACCTATGAAGGCAGCGGGGAGATGAAGCGGAAGTGAAGCCGGCGTGAAAGGGGCGGACGACGACGGGCGAGGAGGGACGAGGATGGGCGACAACGGACGATGCCTACAGCGAGGCACGATTCCGGCGCCTCGTGCATCGTAATGATGTTGTACATATTACGTACGTATCCCATCATCGTGAGGTCGCTCACATGGGTCGCAAGGTGCGGAAGACGCTCAACATCGACGCCGCCAAGTTGAAGCGGGTGCAAGCCTACCTCGGGGTCGACACCGAGACGGAGGCCATCGACCGTGCGCTGGATGCGTTCGACTACGAACGTGCGCTGGGGGACCTTCTGGGGCGGGCCGCGCCGAGCTTCTCCGGCTTCGCGTCCCCGGTCGCTTCGCGCCCGCGACGCCAGCGAAAGAGTCCGTGAGCGTCTTCCCAGACACCAACGTGTGGATCGCCTGGCTCGCAAGTGGCGGCTGGGAGGCTCGGCTTTCCTCCCGGGAGCGCCGGGCGGTGCACCTCACGTCGGTGGCGCTCCAGGAGCTGTGGGCCGGTGCGCAGACGGACGAGCACGCCGCGGTGTTCCGGGAGCTGGCCGAGGTGCACCGCCGGGCCCAGCGGCTGCACGTGCCTCCCGCCGCGGCGTGGATACTCTCGGGCCAGGTACTCGCATGGCTCCGGGGCAGCGCCCAAGTCGGCGGAGCGCGCCTGCGCAGGCTGAGGAACGACGCATTGCTCGCCGCCACTGCCCACCTGCATGATGCCGACATCCTGACGTCGGACACCGAGGACTTCACGCTCATCCAACGCGTGCTGCCGGTGCGGGTGCGGGTCGCGTAGGCCGCCGCCGGCGAGAGCGACACGCCCCCGGGGCCCCCGTCTTCCGATTGACGAACCGGGAGGACGGTTTCTAGGTTGCCGTAACCGAATTACACAAAGCCACCGGTGCTCGTGGGTTCGCGGCTTGAAAGTCGGGGCTGGCGGCGCTCTTCGCGCCGACGCGCCTGAATGGCGTTCGGCCGCGGGAGTGCTTCAGCACTCGTCGCGGTGAGGCGCCGAGCCGGCGTCTCAACGCCGGGCCCCGGCACGGATGCCGGGCCGAGTGGTGCGCGAAGCCCCGGTGGCCGGTCCCTCGCGGTGCACGAACCCGAACCGACGAGAAGGTATGATGGCGGAACCGCATTCAGACGCGCTCGTGTTGTTTGGCGCCACCGGCGACCTGGCCCACAAGATGATCTTCCCGTCACTCTACGCCATGGTCCGGCACGGCACGCTCGATGCTCCCGTGGTGGGCGTGGCGTTCGACGACTGGAGCGTGGACCAACTGCGGGAACGCGCGCGGGACGGGATCCAACACCATGCGGGCGCCGTCGACGAGCAGGTATTCGGCAAGCTGGCCGGCCTGCTGCGCTACGTCAGCGGCGACTATCGCGAGCCGGCCACGTTCACGCGCTTGAAGGAAGCACTCGACGGCGCCCAGCGACCGCTGCACTACCTGGCGGTGCCGCCCAGCATGTTCGAGGTGGTCGTGCAGGGACTCGCGGAGTCCGGCTGCGACGCCAACGCCCGGCTCATGGTGGAGAAACCGTTCGGGCGGGACCTGGCCTCGGCGCGGTGGCTGAACCGCGTGCTGCATCTCGTGTTCAACGAGCCGGACATCTTCCGGATCGATCACTACCTGGGCAAGGAAGCCGTGCAGAACCTGTTGTACTTCCGGTTCGCGAACGCGTTCATGGAACCGATCTGGAATCGTAACTACGTCGAGAGCGTCCAGATCACCATGGCCGAGGACTTCGGCGTGCGCGGGCGCGGGAAGTTCTACGAAGAGGTCGGCGCCCTTCGCGACGTGATCCAGAATCACCTGATGAACCTGGTCGTGATCCTGGCCATGGAAGCGCCCGCCGGACGGTTCGAGAGCGGTCTGATCGACGAGAAGGTGAAGGTACTCAAGGCCATCCGTCCGCTCACCGAGGCGGACGTGGTGCGCGGCCAGTTCACGGGCTACCGGGACGAGCCGGGGGTAGCCAAGGACTCCGAGGTCGAGACGTTCGCGGCCGTGCGCCTGTTCGTGGACTCCTGGCGCTGGCAGGGCGTGCCGTTCTTCATCCGAGCCGGCAAATGCCTGCCGGCGCACGTGACCGAGGTGGTGGTACGGTTGCGTCCACCGCCGCTCACGCTGTTCGATCAGGTACCCGGCGACGCGAACTACGTCCGGTTCCGGATCAGTCCCGAGGTCGTGATCGCCGTGGGCTCGCGCATCAAGGCGCCGGGCACGGAGATGGTGGGCGAGCGCGTCGAGCTGTACGCCTGCGACGACGTGACCGACGACATGGAACCCTACGAGCGGCTGATCGGCGACGCCATGAAGGGCGACGAGTCCCTGTTCACCCGACAGGACGCGAGCGAAGTGGCGTGGCAGATCGTCGAGCCGATTCTCGGCGCGAGAATCCCCGTGCATCCCTACGATCCGGGCACTTGGGGGCCGAAGGAGGCCCTCGGGGCGATTGCTCCGCCGCATGGCTGGATGGATCCGGCGGGTCGATCGACGGGATGATGCGGGAGGAGTGGGTGTCGAGATCATGAGCGATGCTCATCACGAGGTCTGGCTGTTTCGCCACGGCGAGACCGAATGGAGCAAGACCGGCCGCCACACCGGCCGTACCGACCTGCCGCTCACCGCGGCGGGGAAGGCGCGCGCGCGCGCGGTGGGCAAACGGCTCGCCGGCCGGCCCTTTGCGCTGGTGCTGTGCAGCCCACTGATCCGCGCGCTCGAAACCTGCCGGCTGGCGGGCCATGGCGACGTGGCGCAGCTCACCGATGATCTCATGGAGTGGGACTACGGCACCTACGAGGGCCGCAGCACGGCGGACATTCAAGCCGAACGGCCGGGCTGGCTGGTCTGGAACGACGGCGCGCCGAACGGCGAAACCGCCGAGCAGGTCGGCGCGCGCGCCCGCCGGGTGATCGCGCGGGCGCTGGCCGCGGACGGCGACGTCGCGCTCTTCTCCCACGGCCACCTGCTGCGCATCCTGACCGCCTGCTGGCTCGGCCTCCCCCCGGCCGACGGGCGGCTCTTCGTGCTCGGCACGGCGGCGGTCAGCGTCCTCGGCTTCGAGCACGACTATCACGTCATCACGCGGTGGAACGAGGGCAGTCACCTGGCCGGCCTCTAGCGCGCCGGCGCGAGTGCTATCGAGACGAGGAATAGGTATGACGACCCGGAAGCGGGCACGCGGAGCCGCCGCGCCGCGCAAGGTGTTGGCGATCGACATCGGCGGCACGCACGTGAAGATCCTGGCCACCGGCCACCGCGCCAAGCGGCAGGTCGACTCGGGACCGACCATGACGGCGCGGCGGATGGTGCACGACATCAAAGCACTAGCCGACGGCTGGCACTACGACGTGGTCTCCATGGGCTACCCCGGGCCGGTCATCCACAACACACCGCTGGTGGAGCCGCCGCATCTCGGGTCCGGCTGGTGCGGCTTCGACTTCGCGGCCGCGTTCGGGCGGCCGGTCAAGATCGTCAACGACGCGTTGATGCAGGCGGTGGGCAGCTACGAGGGCGGGCGCATGCTCTTTCTCGGCCTCGGCACCGGCCTCGGGTCGGCAATGATCGTGGACAAGGTCGCCCAACCGATGGAGCTGGCCCATCTCCCCTACAAGAAGCACCACACGTTCGAAGATGCGGTCGGCGTCGATGGGCTCGCGCGGCTCGGTAAGAAGAGGTGGCGGCGCGAGGTATTCGAGGTGGTCGAGCGCCTCCAGGCGGCGCTGCAACCCGAGTACATCGTGATCGGCGGCGGCAACGTGAAGAAACTCGACCGGCTACCGGCGGGGTGCCGGCGGGGCGACAACGCGAACGCGTTCAAGGGCGGGTTTCGGTTGTGGGAGGAGGACGGGATCGTCGTCTGACGGAGACGAACATCCGACGATCAACAAGGAATGCCCAATCACGGAGGTTCGCTGGACCGCCGGCTAGCGCTTGGCCTCCCGCACGTACGCCGCGTTCACCGAGTCGTAGACCGTGGTCCGAACAACTCCCCGAGCAGCCGTTCGAACCGGACCAACTCGAGGATCGCGCCCTCGCCCCGTGATCCGTTGGCTGCGATAATCTGCACCGGTCTGCGGTGTTGCGGTTCGGTCCCTGCTCCTGCCGCATCCCACACTACCGCTTCCCCCTGGAAGCGGGCGCCACATGGGAGCGGCAGGAAGCTCCGTTGGACACGTCGCCGCGCG
>CAYWNR010000134.1:0-8315 GCA_964459705.1 uncultured Gemmatimonadaceae bacterium
CACCTGGATCACGGTGGCACCGAGCAGCTCCATCCGATACACGTTGAGCCGCTGGCGCTGCATGTCCTCCGCGCCCATGTAGACCACGCATTCGAGCCCGAATCGTGCGCACGCGGTCGCGGTCGCCACGCCGTGCTGTCCGGCGCCCGTCTCGGCGATGATCCGGCGCTTCCCCATGCGCAACGCGAGGAGCACCTGGCCGATCGTGTTGTTGATCTTGTGGGCACCCGTGTGCGTCAGATCCTCCCGCTTGAGCAGGATGCGACAGCCGGCTTCCGCCGACAGCCGTGGGGCATCGCTCACCGGCGTCGGGCGCCCCGCGTAGTCCCGGAGCATCCCCTCCAACTCGGTGATGAACTCCGGGTCGCGACGCACCGCGTCGTACGTCGCCGCGAGCTCGTCGAGCGCGGCGACCAAGGTCTCGGGGACGTAGCGACCCCCGAACGGCCCAAACCGCCCGACAGCCTCGGGTGACCGAGTCGTCGTCACCTGCGCCGCATCCCCGACGACACCATTCCCCTCGGCCGCCCGCGGGGAACACCCGCGAGCCGTCGCACCGCCGCCTCGGGATTCGGATCGCGCGCCAGGGAGGTACCCACGAGAATCGCATCGGCGCCCCAGCCGGCAACCCGCTCCACGTCCTCACGCGTGGCGATTCCCGACTCCGCAACGGCAATGACGTCCCCGGGCACCGCTCCCAACAGCGGCGCCACGGCCTCGGGCGATACTGCAAACGTCGCCAGATCCCGACTGTTCACCCCGATCGCCTCCGGCGCCAGCGACGCCGCTTGCTCGAGCTCGTCCGCCGTGTGCACCTCCACCAGGCGCGCCAGGCCGAGCCCCGCCGCCACCGCCGACAGCTCGCCGAGTTGCTCGGCGTCGAGCGCGCGCACGATCAGCAGGATCGCACTCGCCCCGGCCGCGCGGGATTCGAACAGCTGGACCGGATCGATGATGAAGTCCTTGCGCAGCACCGGAACCCCAACCGCCGCTCGCACGTCGCGGAGGTCCTCGAGTGTGCCGCCAAAGTGCAACTCATCCGTGAGCACTGAGATGGCTCTCGCACCCCCCGCGATATAGGCCCGTGCGTGACGCGCCGGGTCGAGACCTGGCGCGATGGCGCCCGCGGACGGCGACCGACGCTTGATCTCCCCGATTACCGTCACCGATCCCTCCCCAAACGCTGCTCCCCACACCGGGACATTGGGGGCGGCCGCCGCCAACCGCTCGATTGCCTCGCGGCGCGGTTGCAGCGCCCGGACCCGGGCCTCCGTGGCACGGAGGATGTCAGCCAGGCCGGGCACCCGGCCCTCCGCCACTTGCGTTTCGGGTAACGTTCGGGTAGCCTGATGCTGGTTCGGTGTTCCTTCGGGACAACATTGGAGGCAAGTCGTGCCGCTCACCCGCCGTCAGAAACAAATTCTCGACTTCCTCCAAAGCTACATGCGAACGAATGGCCTCGCCCCTTCGTTCGAGGAAATCGCGGATCACTTCGATTTCGCCTCTCTCGCGACCGTGCACGAACACCTCACGAACCTGGAGCGGAAGGGTTACATCCGGCGCGGGCACAATGAGAGCCGCGCCATCGAGGTGACCCCGCTGCCCGGCCAAAGCGGCGCCACCGAGATTCCGCTGTTGGGTCTGGTTGCCGCCGGCGAGCCCATCGAGGCGCTGCCCCAGTCGGAAACGCTGGCCGTTCCCAACGGCCTACTCCCCAAGCGCGGCTCCGCGTACGCACTCCGGGTACGCGGTCAGTCCATGATCGATGACCACATCGACGATGGAGATTATGTCATCGTCCACAATCGGCAAACCGCCGAGAATGGGCAGATGGTCATCGCCCTGGTCCATGGGACCTCCGCCACGGTAAAGCGTCTGTACCGCGAACCGGGCGGTTGGGTCCGGTTGCAGCCCTCGAACGACAGTATGCAACCCCTTCGCGTTCACGAGAACGACTTGTTGGTCCAGGGGGTCGTGGTCGGCGTCATTCGGCGCTTCTGAGCGGCGTCGCCCGTCGCATCGCGGCCAGGACCGCCGCGCCTTTCCCCGCCCGCATCGCATTCTCTGCCAGGCGGACACCTTCATCGAACGACCCGGCCGCCCCTCCGACGAAGATCGCCGCGCCGGCGTTGAGCAGGACGGCCGCCCGACCGGCCGGGTCCTGTGCGGGGCTTTCGAGCAGGCGTTCGATGCGCCGTGCGTTGTCCGTGGGCTCGCCGCCGGCAAGCGCATCGAGGTCATCCCACGCGGCATCGAAGTCGCACGGATCCAGCTCCCATTCCGTCACCTTCCCCTCGCGTACCTCCCACACGAGCGTGCCGCCCGAAGGCGAGATCTCATCCATCCCCGCCTCCGCGTGCACCACGAGCGCGTGCTTCGCCCCCAGTCGGCGCAGGGCGTCGGCAATCACCGGCGCTCGCTGACGGTCAGCCACGCCCACGACCTGCCGGTCCACACCGGCAGGATTGGCCAGCGGGCCCACCAGGTTCATCACGGTCGGCACGGCAAGCTCGCGGCGCATGGGGGCGACGAACCGCATGGCGGGGTGAAAGGCCGGTGCGAACAGAAAGGCCATGCCCACTTCGGGGATGAGCCGTTCCGCGTGCTCGGCCTGCGCGGCCAGGTCGATGCCGAGCGCCTCGAAGACATCGGCGGAGCCGCACTTCGACGTAAACGACCGGTTGCCGTGTTTGGCGACGGGAACGCCGGCGCCTGCGGCGACGAACGCGGCGGCCGTGCTCACATTGAACGTGCCCACGAGTCCGCCACCGGTCCCGGCTGTGTCTACCGCGCGCATCGTCGCGGGAAGTCGGACGCTCCGCATGACGGCGCGGAGCGCGCGCGCGGCGCCCGCGACCTCCGGGCCGCGCTCGCCTTGCACGCGCATGCCCATCAGAAGGGCCGCCGCCCGTTCCGCCGAAGCTTCCCCCTGCATCAGCACCGTGAAGGCGGCGGTCACCTGCGCTTCGGTGAGGCGGTCGCCGCCTGCGAGCGCACGCAGCGCGTCCACCAGTGGGTCGGGAGTCTGCGGGCTGGAACCGGGGGACATGGCGTCGGAATCGTACGTGCGCGCTGGGGGGGTGTCAACGCCGCAACCCGTTGACTTGCTTGTGGCTACGCCCCGTTGGCTCGTACATTGAGCGGCATGAGCGGCGCCTCTTGGTACGCGGTGCTCCAATATGCGGGCGGCGGGTTCGCGGGTTGGCAGCGCCAGCCCACGGATCGCACCGTGCAGGCAGAGATGGAGGCAGTGCTCACGCGGCTCGATGACGGCCGCGTGACCGTTCACGCCGCGGGCCGCACGGATGCCGGCGTGCATGCCCTCGGCCAGGTCGTGAGCTTTCAGCTCGCGCGGGAGTGGACCGCACCCGACCTCACGCGCGCGATCAACGCCCTGCTCCCGCCGGATGTGTGGGTTCGTCGGACGGGGATGGCGCCCGACGGCTTTCATGCCCGGAAGCATGCGCGTGCGCGCCGCTACCGATACGTCGTCGGCTGCGACGCCGCGTCCGCCTCACCGTTCCGCCGGCCGTTCGAATGGGCGCTCGGACGTTCCCTCGATGGCCCCCTGCTCGCGGGGGCCGCGGACGCGATTGCCGGGGAACACGATTTCCGTGCCTTCTCCGCCGTGGGACAAGTGAAGCCCCATTACCGCTGTCGCGTCACCGACGCCCGATGGCGACCGCGAGCGGACGGGACCGGCTATATTCTCGACATCGAAGCGGATCGGTTTCTCCATCGGATGGTGCGTTTCCTGGTGGGTACGAGTGTGGATGTCGCCCGAGGACGCCGGTCGCTTGACGACATCCCGCGCTTGCTTGGCGGCACCGACAACCGTGAGGCGAGTCCCCCGGCACCGCCGGAGGGCCTTTATCTCGTCAAAGTCCGTTACGACCATGTCCAGCCCGAACCAGAGGATGGCCAATGCAGTTCTTCCTCGACACCGCGAATCTGAGCGAGATCGGCTGGGCGGCGCGCGCCGGCCTGATTGACGGCGTCACGACGAATCCCTCACTCCTGGCCAAGGTGGCAGGGGACCACGATTCACGAGACGTCTTGAAGGAGATTTGTTCGCTCGTGGACGGGCCGGTGAGCGCTGAGGTGGTGGGCATCCGGACGGACGACATGTACGCGGAGGCGCGCGAGCTCGCGAAACTCGCCGACAACATCGTGGTCAAGATCCCGATGATCGAGGACGGGCTCCCCGTGGTCCGGCGCCTCTCGGCCGAGGGGATCCGGGTCAACGTCACACTCTGCTTCTCCGCAACGCAGTGTCTCATCGCGGCCAAGGCGCGCGCCGCGTACGTCTCGCCGTTCATCGGCCGGCTGGATGACGTCGGCCACGACGGGATGGACGTGATGCGCGAAGCCCGCGTGATCTTCGACAACTATGAAATCGAAACCCAGATTCTCGCCGCGTCGCTCCGCCATCCGCGTCATGTCACCGAGGCGGCGATGATCGGCGCGGACGTGGCGACGATGCCGACCGAGGTGCTCAAGAAGCTGCTGCTCCATCCACTCACCGACCGTGGCCTCGACCAGTTTCTCAACGATTGGGCCAAGATCGCGTCCCGGGCCAGGGTCGAAGCGTGAGCTACCGGCTCGTCGCCGCGGTCGTTGTCGTTGCCGCGTGCGGCAGGGCCTCGTACGATGCGCCGCCTGCGGCGGCGCAGTCGGTCGTGCCGCCCCCGGTCCAGACCCTCGCACCACCGCAGCACGGCGCCGCCCAGATCGAGGACTCTCGGCGCACCGCCATCGTCACCGCGTCGGAACGCGTCGCGCCTGCGGTGGTGAGTGTCAACATCGTTCGCCGTGAGCGACAGACGGGCGGACTGTGGAGCTTGTTCCTCGCCCCGCGGGAATTCGAGCGGACCGTGCAGGGCCTGGGCTCGGGCTTCATCATCTCTCAGGACGGGTTGGTCATCACCAACCAGCACGTCGTCGCCGGCGCCGATCAGATCGTCGTCACCACCCGGGATGGGACCGACTACCCCGCCACCCTGCTCGGCGAGGATCCGCTCACGGATATCGCGGTCCTCCGGATCGAGGGGAAAGACCTGCCGACCGTCACCATCGGGTCCGCCCGGTCGTTGGTGATCGGCGAGTGGGTCGTCGCCATCGGCAATCCGTTCGGCTATCTGTTCGGCAACAGCGAGCCGACGGTGACGGCCGGCGTGGTGAGCGGCGTGGGACGGAACCTCCTTCCCTCAGGCGATCAGTCTGGCGTGTACGTGGACATGATTCAGACCGACGCGGCCATCAATCCGGGGAACAGTGGCGGGCCCCTGGTCGACGCGCTCGGCGAGGTGGTCGGCGTCAACAGTTCGATTCTGTCGCGGTCGGGGGGCTCCGAGGGCATCGGCTTCGCCATCCCCATCGAGCGGGCGCTGCGCGTGGCCCGCGAGCTGACCACGCACGGCACCGTTCGGCGCGCGTGGGTCGGCGTGGCGGTGACCGGCGCCGAGGGCATGCGCGACTGGAAACAGAAAGGCGGGCTCGCGGTGACGGGCGTCGCGCAGGGAAGCCCGGCGTGGCGCGCGGGGGTTCGCGACGGCGATGTCCTGGTCGAGTCCCACGGCCGCCCGCTCCGGACGTTCCTCGATTGGGAGGCGGTGAAGCTCGAGATCGGCCCCGGAGACACGTTGCCGGTCACGGTGACGCACAACGGACGGGCGCGCGACCTCCGCCTCGTGGTCGAAGACCTCCCGACGGCGCGGGCCGAGAAGGTGGACGTCCTGGGCGGCCTCCAGCTCGTGACGGTCACCGCCGCGGTGCGGCAGGAGCGCGGTGTCCGGAGCGAGCAAGGCGCGCTGATCTACTCCATCTCGCCAACCACCGCTCGGCAAACCGGACTCGCCGAAGGAGACGTGATCCGTCAGATCAACCAGTCACCGGTGCGGAACGCGGGCGACGTCGAGCAGCTCGTCCATGCGGCGCGCGGTGGCGCCGTCCGCGTGTACGTCGAGCGCGGCGGTTACCTTGCGAGCACGGACTTCTACATTCGATGACGCCTCCCCGATACGAATCGCCCCTCGGAACCCGTTACGCATCGTCCGTCATGCAGGCGCTCTGGAGTGCCGAGCACCGAGCAGGCCTCTGGCGCCGGCTCTGGCTCGCCCTGGCCGAGGCGGAGCGGGCCCTCGGCGTCCCGATTCCCGAGGACGCCATCGCCGGGATCCGCGCCCACCTGGACGACGCGGATCTGGCGGCGGTACGCGTGTACGAGCAACGGCTCCGCCACGACGTGATGGCACACATTCACCATCTCGGCGATCAGGCACCGGCGGCGCGCCCCTACCTGCATTTGGGTGCCACCAGCTGCTTCGTCACGGACAACGCCGACCTCATCGTCCTCCGGGATGCGTGTGGCCTGCTTCTCGGGCGCTTGCGACGAGTGCTCGCGGCGCTCCGCGAACTGGCCATCACCCACGCGGACCAGCCCACCGTCGCGTACACGCATTT
Organism: uncultured Gemmatimonadaceae bacterium; assembly: GCA_964459705.1. Classification (GTDB taxonomy): domain Bacteria; phylum Gemmatimonadota; class Gemmatimonadetes; order Gemmatimonadales; family GWC2-71-9; genus JAOTWJ01. Next base: position 6,463 of record CAYWNR010000134.1, read on the forward strand.
CCAGCCGGCCCTCCTGACCACGGTCGGCAAGCGGGCCACGCTCTGGGCATTCGACTTCGCGCTCGACGCTGACGCCCTCCTCCGGGTTCTGGAGCGCCTGCCCTTCCGCGGGTGCAAGGGCGCCACCGGAACGCAGGCGAGCTTCGTCGAGTTGTTCCATGGCGATGCGGCAAAGGTGCGCGAGCTCGACCGACGGGTGGCGGCCGCCTTCGGGTTCACCGAAACCGTGCCGGTCTGCGGCCAGACCTATTCGCGGAAGGTCGACGCGCAGATCGTGGATGCGTGGGCCGGGCTCGGCCAATCCGGGTCGAAGTTCGGCAACGACCTGCGCCTGCTGCAGCACGAAGGGGAGCTGCTGGAGCCGGCGGAGTCCGCGCAGGTCGGATCGAGCGTGATGCCCTACAAGCGCAACCCGATGCGCGCCGAGCGCCTGTGTGCCTTGAGCCGGTACCTCGTCGCGCTCCGCGAAAACACCGCCTATACCGCGGCGACGCAGTGGCTCGAGCGGACGTTGGACGACAGCGCCAATCGCCGGCTGGTCCTCCCGGACGCCGCGATGGCCGCGGACGCCTTGCTCATTCTCGCGGCCGACATTGGCCGTGGCGTGGAGGTGCGGCAGAGTACGGTGGAGCGGAACGTCACCCGGGTCATGCCGTACATGGCCACGGAGCGGTGGCTCTTGCTCGCGGTCGCGGCCGGAGGCGACCGGCAGTCGGTGCACGAGGTCATCCGGCGCCACAGCTGGGCGGCCCGCGATGCCGAAGACCGGGGCGAACCCCCATCATTGCTCGATCGTCTGGCGGCCGACCCCGCCTTCGCAAAGGTCGACGTGGCTCGACTCCGCGCGGAGTTGGAGCCGGCGCGCTATATCGGTCGGTCGTCGTCGCAAGTCCACGAGTACGTCGCCGAACACCTCGATCCGCTGTTGGAACGCCTGACTCCATTCGCCACGTCCGATTCGGCCGGAGTGACCGTGTAATGCCCTTTGCCCTGGCGGAAAGTCGCCTTCCCCTCCCCCTGTTACGACGCGGGAAGGTCCGAGAGGTCTACGAAGTCGGCCCCGACGCCCTGCTGCTCGTCGCGAGCGACCGGGTCAGTGCCTTCGACGTCGTGCTGCCGAACCCCATTCCGCGGAAAGGCGCCGTGCTCACGCAGATCAGCGCCTTCTGGTTCGGGGAGCTCCGCGACGTCCTCCCGAGTCACTTCCTCACGGCCGACGACGACGAGATCATCGCCCGCGTGCCCGCCTTGGCCTCGCACCGCGACCAGCTGTCCGGGCGGGCCATGCTCTGCCGCCGGACGACCCCCTTCCCGATCGAATGCGTCGTGCGGGGATATCTGTCGGGCTCCGCGTGGGCCGAATACCGGGATCGAGGAACGCTCGCCGGCGAGCCGATGCCCCGCGGGCTGGTCGAAAGCGCTCGGCTGGACCGACCGATCTTCTCGCCGGCCACCAAGGCGGACGTCGGTCACGACGAGAACATCACGCTCGACCACGCCCGGGACATCGTGGGAGCCGACCGCGCCGACCAGCTGCGTGATGCCAGCCTCAAGCTCTACGCGGCCGGCCGGGACCGTGCCGCCACGCGCGGGATCATCATCGCCGATACCAAATTCGAGTTCGGCAAGACCAGCGAGGGCACCACCCTGCTCATCGACGAAGTGCTCACGCCGGATTCGTCCCGGTTCTGGCCAGCGGACCAGTACGCTCCGGGGCGCGGGCAGCCGAGCTTCGACAAGCAGCCGCTGCGGGACTACCTCGCGGACCTCAAGAAGGTCGGGAAGTGGAATGGCAGCGCGCCCGGCCCGGACCTTCCGCCGGAGGTGGTGCGCGCCACCAGCGACCGGTACGT
>CAYWNR010000135.1:0-8290 GCA_964459705.1 uncultured Gemmatimonadaceae bacterium
ACCTCATTTTCGTGTGGGGAGGAGCGGGCCGCATCGTGCTGGAAGAGAAGATGATGGAGTATGTGGCCTTCATCGTGTTACTGGGGGCGCTCTTCGTCATCAGCGGCGGCATCTACATCCAGGGGTCCCTGTCCGGGACGCCGCTGGTCAACACGGGCGTCATCGGGCTCGGCGCGCTCCTCGCCAACCTCATCGGGACCACGGGGGCCTCGGTGCTCCTGATTCGCCCGCTGCTCCGCGCCAACCGATCCCGGAAGCGGAAGGCGCATGTCGTGGTCTTCTTCATCTTCGTGGTCGCCAACTGCGCGGGGCTGCTTACGCCGTTGGGGGATCCCCCGCTCTTCCTCGGGTTTCTCACCGGTGTGCCGTTCGAATGGACGCTTCGGTTGTGGCCGCAGTGGCTGCTGATCAACCTGGTCCTGTTGGGGATCTTCAATGTGTGGGACCAGACCGTGTTGGACCGCGAGGAGAAGGAACGGGCCGGGTCACAGCTCGAGGAAGTCATGCGGCATGAGCCGCTCCGCATCCACGGCAAGCGGAATCTGTTGTTCCTGCTGGGCATCATGGGAGTCGTGCTGGCGTCCGGGAAGGGCCTCGGGTACGGCGGTCAGCAGTGGCCGTTCGGTGTCCAGGAAGCGTTGATGGCGCTGTTGAGTGTGGCGTCCTATGTGGCCACTCCGTCGCTGCACCACACGCGGAACGAGTTCACGTTCGGCCCCATCATTGAAGTTGCCGTGTTGTTCGTGGGGATCTTCGTCACGATGGCGCCCGCGCTCGCGATTCTCAACGCCTGGGGCCAGGGGGCGCGCACCGTGCTGGGCATGGGCTTCGGCCTCCATGAGCCCTGGCACTTCTTCTGGGCCACGGGCAGCCTGTCGAGCTTCCTCGACAACGCCCCGACCTACCTGACGTTCTCGGCCACCGCCGCGGGACTCGGCGGGGTGCCGGCCGAAGGCCGGTTCCTGGGTGAGTATCTCGCGACGGGCGTCGCCGCCAACCATCTCCTGGCGGCCATCTCGGTCGGCGCGGTGTTCATGGGGGCGAACACCTACATCGGCAACGGCCCGAACTTCATGGTCAAGGCCATCGCCGAAGCGGGCGGCGTCAAGATGCCGACGTTCTTCGGCTACATCGCCTACAGCGCCGCGATTCTCCTGCCGATCTTCGTTGGTGTGACGCTCATCTTCTTCCGCGGCTGATCGCGGGCGCGCATCAGAGGGGGGCCCGAGCCTCCGGGCGATAGATGATCGGGATGCCGTAGAACGGAATGGCGATGGTGTCCGGCCAGGTGGCCGTGATGATCACCATGCGGGGTCGTCCCTGGCGCCGGATCGTGATGCGCTGCGCGTCGGCCGGGAGTCCGAGCTCGGTCGCCTTGGCACGCAGCTTCCGACGCATGTCCACGTCGGTCTGGTTGCCGGCGAAGCGAGCTTGAACGCGCATCTCGTCGCGCATTTGATAGAACTTGATGTACCCGCGCATCGCGCCGATTCCGTAGAAGGCCACGGTGGCGATGACCGCGACCGTCACCAGGAACTTGATCGGTACGCGGCCGCCGCGATGACGCAGCGTGGCCGTCACCATTGGGACTGCGCTCCATCCACGATGTCCGTGACGAGCTTGTCCAGGGCTTTCTTGCGACCGTCGGCCTCGCGCGGCGGTTCATACTCCCCATCCACGACGATGCTCTCCCGGCTCCACAAGGTGCGACCCTCCCGCTGGTCGTAAATCTCGACCTTGAGCGTCAGCTGCACGCGCCGCGACGTGACCGCGACGTTGCCAGGTTGTCCGGCCTGGAACGAGAGGGCGATGTCGGGCTCGTAGCGGAGAATGCTGCCGCGGACGACGGCGTCCGCGTTCGCTTCCGACGAGGGTCGAAGGCCAAGGCGGCCCTGGACGGCTTCGCGCAGTGCCTCGGACACCTCCTGGGTCAGCAGAGGCTCCGCCGTCAAATTGTCGAACGGCAGAATGGCCACCGTCCGGATGTTCGACGGCAGCCCCCCCCCCGCGAATCCGTACGGGCAGCCGCAGCTCAGCACAGCCAGGAAGGCGGCGGTGCTACGGGCGACGCCAGGTTTCGGGCGGAAAGGTCGCAACGGTGTCCACCTGGCCTATCGTGAGCTCGAACGTCGATTGGCCACGCGGGAACCGCATGACCGCCAGGCGGGGCGCGCCTGGTGTGCCGCCAAGGGCGAGGTCCGCGATCCCGAGAATCCGACCGCCGGTTCGACGCTCCGCCAGTAAGCGCGGGCTGGGCATCCGGACATGCACGTAGTCGAGCGCATCGTCACCGTGCTGATACCTCCAGGCGTCCTGTGTGCTGGTGACGCCTCCCAGCAGCGAGTCCACATCATCGAGCGGCATCTCGATGCCGAGCGCCGCCCACAGCACCGGAGCCACGGGGATCAAGTCGTCGACATCCCCCTCGGGTTCGGACCACACCGCCCGCTGGCCGACGATCAGGGCGCTTCCCGAGCGCCCGAACGGGGCACGGTAGTCGAACCGAAGCGTATCCGGGGGGGCGAACCGCGCAACCGCCCGTCCCGACGCCTTGCCGCGGTCGTTCTCAAAGCGCCACCGGAGGTCGTACTTCAGCCGGACCGTCGGGCGAAACGCCGCCGCCCACGCGGTGACGCTGTCCGCTCCCACCGGTGCCAGATTGTCCGGAGCGATGCTGTGAATCCGTCCGACGCAACCACTCGCCAGGGCGGCCAGCGTCATCATCACTGCAACAACGTAGGGAAATCGTGGGAGGCGGTCAAGCGGAACTCGTTGCAGTTTCAATAGTTGAACCCGAAGAAGAAATCGAAAAACCCTCGCTGGCCGGCCAGTTCGGGTAGCGAGTACAGCCCGATGTTGCCCGTATTGTAGCGCCAGCCAAAGTCGAACCGGAGCACCAGTGGGTAGAACAACGCCATCCTCAGCCCGAACCCGGCGCTGCCCAGGAGGCCCCGATCCGGGGTTTCGTCCGTCCACCCGCCGCCGATGTCGTTGAAGATGGCGCCCTGCACGCCCGGGAAGCGGAGCAGGCCGATCGGGAGCCCGAGGCCGATGTAGTTGGCGATCGGGAATCTGAACTCCGTGTTGAGCATCACCGCCCGCGTTCCCCCCACGTTGCTGAGGGGTGGGTAGCCCCGCAGGCCCCAAGAGCCTCCCAGCGCCACCCGCCTCGGCCGGGCCCCGTTCGCGTAGTAGCCAAAGAAACGGACCGCGAATGCCGACTCGCTGGCGAGCCGGAAGTAGCGCCGCTCGTCCAGCGTGGCGAGCCACGAATCGAAGCGGCCATTCGTGAGGTCGTTCGTCAGCCCGAACGTGACGTTGCGCCGTTCCCCGTCGATCGGCCCGGTCGGGAGCCACAACGAGTTGTCGCGCACGAAGCTCACGTAGTTGGACGCCAACCAGCCGACGCGTCGAGGCTCTTCGCGGTTTCCCCCGATGAGGTCGAACCGGTCGGAATGCTCCAAGCGAAACTGGCCCTCGACGCGGGAGTATCGGGAGTAGGGCCAGCGCACCCCGACGTAGCCCCCCCACGAGGTCTCGTCGTAGACGGTCTCGAAATCTCCTTCGTAGAAGGTCCCACGCAGCCGAAACGCCCCGGCGCCCCAATTGAGCCGTCGTTTTTGATTCAGGTACGCGATCGAGCCGTTGATGTTGCTGAAGATGTCCCCGAGCCCGCTTTCCTGAAATGACGTCAGGGATACGAGAAAGAGGTGATCGGTGAGAAAGTCGGAAAACAGGAACAGCAGGCCCGCCGCCGCGCCGTATCCGGGTGCGATCGCCGCGTCCCCCGTGGCGAAGTCCAACGAAAAGCGCTTCTCATAGCTCGTGGGATTCGCCTGGGCAACGCGGGCATCGCTCAACTCGGGCCAGGCCCAGTCGGGCGCCTCCCGCACGGGCGCCAAGGCGAACGTGACGCCACTGTCCGGCGGAAGGGTGGAGCGCGAGCGAAAGATGCTGAACGACAGCTTGTCGAAGCCACCGTACACGAGCGCACTGTCCGCTTCGATCCAGTCCGGGTCGAAGGCCCCGGAGAGCGTCCGGGTCTCCTGTCGCCCGTTGCCGGCGAGATCCACCGAATAGATGTCGGAGATCCCGGAACGATCCGACGAGAAGTAGATGCGATCGTTCGCGGCCCATCGGGGCGTCTCGTCCCGCCAGGCACCGTACGTCACGTAGTCGACGGCCTTGGTGGCGAGGTCCAACCGGAACAGGTTGAGCGATCCGTCCGGTCCGAACGGCGTGCGATCGGACGAGAAGACGATGGTCCCGCCGTCGGGCGAGAAGGTCGGGTCTAGGTCGTTGTAGCGATCCTGCGTCAAGTGCTCCAACCGGCCGTCCGGGAGCCACACGCGATACAGGTCTGAAATGCCGCTTGCGGTCAGGCCGCTGAAGACGATGCTCCGGCCGTCGGGAGCCCAGGCCGGCGACAGGACGGATACCAGCTCGGGAAACTGATACCGACCGACGACGCGGTCGCCGGCGAGGTCCCAGAGGAACAGCGCGTCGCGGTCCAGATACTTGCTGCTGAAGATGGCGACGCCGTCGCGCACATCCATCCGCGACGCGAACGGATGAAATGACTCGAACTCGGCGGAACGCTCGCCGGTGACCTCCGCGTGGCCGCTCCGTGGTCGGTCGAGTCGCATCGAGTGAATGGTCATGTACCCGGAGCGCGGGGACAGGAAGAGGAGGCGTTCTGTCGAATCACCGGGCGCGCGATACGCAACCGGCTTGATCGCCAGGTCGGCCAGGTGCACCGTCGTGAGCCCGAGAGGAGTGCGCTCGCTGACCGCGGGAAAGTACCGGCGGCGGAAGTACAGCTGGTACCGATCGTTCAATTCGTCGAGCGGGACCCCGTACACGCTTGCGAGGGCTTCCTCGAACGAGTCGTACTTCCACAGGTCGCGATACAGCACCTGCACCCGCCACTCGCCAAACTCCGCGGCGAGCCAGCGGTGGAGCGCGCCGCCGATCGCGTAGACGACGGCGCTGTAGATGTAGGAGAGATCCTGGAGGGTCGGGAGCGTGCCGGTGATGGTGAGCTCCCGGAGGATCATCTCATCGCGAGTGTCCTCCCCGCCCGACCAGAACTCCGCGAGTCCTTCACTCCACCACAGGGGGATCTGGGGGCTGTTTCGGAGGGTCCGCTCGTATCCCTGGATCTCGATGCTGAGCTGGAAGGCGTGGACGAGCTCGTGACGGATGGTATGACGAAACTCCGTATAGTCGCCCTGGAACGGGACCATGATGCGCGATCGGACATCGGTGACCCCCAGGATGCCTTCGGGAGGAACGAAGGGCAGCACGTTGGTCTGCTCGAAATCCGTGTGCGACGCGTAGATGACGAGGGGGATGCGATGGGCGGGACTATGGCCGAATTTCTCGACCAGAATGGGGAAGCTCTCTTCGGCGTAGGACAGCGCGAGGCGCGCGAGGTCATCCTCCTCCGGGTAGTAGTACAAGTCCACATGCGCACCGCGAAGGACCTGCCAGGCAAAGTCGCGGTATTGGATCTTGTTCTGGCCGAAGTAGTTGATCTGGGCCGCGGCCGCGTGTGGCAGCGCTACGAACGCCCCAATCAGCAGTATCGCTCCGCGTCGCATCATCCTCCGACTATTGCCGACGGATAGTTTGGATTCGGTCTCCCTGCGTGATCAGATCGACGACGTCCATCCCAGCGATTACCCGGCCGATCACCGTATAGGTCCCGTCCAGATGGGGCTGGGGACTGACGGTGATGAAGAACTGACTGCCGCCGGTGTCGGGTCCCGACAGCGCGATCCCGACGGTCCCACGCTCGTAGCGGTGGCGGTTGATCTCGTCCCGCAGCGCATACCCCGGGCCGCCCCAGCCGTCTCCACGGGGGTCGCCCGTTTGCGCCACGAAGTTGGGCACGACGCGATGGAAGATCTCCCCGTCGAAGAACCGCCGGTCCACGAGCTGCAGGAACGCGTTGACCGTGATCGGGGCATCGCGCGCGAACAGATCCATCACGATCCGGCCCCGGTCGGTGTCGAGGACCAACGTCTGTTGCGTTCCGCCCCCGTCGCCGGCAACGTAGCGGCGGGCGATGGCACGGTAGTCTTCGATGCCCCGTCCCGTGACGATCGGCGTGGCGGGACCCCAACGTTGCGCGGCCTCCGGGAAGCGCTCCTGCGCGGCGCGCCGGACGAGGTAATCGTCGCAGGTGCGGAACTCCGCGAGGAACCGGTCCTGCACGGCCAGGTGCTCCGCCACTCCCCGCTCCGCGATGCGGCCGAGCGCGGAGACGATGGCGATCTTGGCATCCGGGATGGAGTCACGCTGCGACAGGCGATACGCGGCCACGAGTCGATCGATGTCGGCGGGGTTCGCGGCGACGCCCAGGCGCTCCGCCGCCAAGGTTCGCACCACGGCATCGGTACGTCCGATGAGTTCGCGCGCCCAGACCGTGGCCGTGTCCGGCGCGATGGCGGTGAGGCTGGTGAGCGCCACGGCGGCCACGCGAGGATCGCTGTCCTGCGTGAGGTAGGTGAGCCACGGCACGACCGTATCGCGGGCGATGTGACCGAGCGCTTCGGCCCCCGCGGCCCGCCGCGTCCAGTCCCGCTGGACGAGCCAGTCCGAGATCGCGTCGAGGGCACGCACACCCGCGAGGCGCGCATAGCCGATCAGCGCGTTGCGCTGGACCGCGAACGGCCGCTTGGACACGAGGCCGCGAAGGACCAGCTCCGCTTCGTGGCCTCCGAGGTCGGCGATGGTCATGACCGCCTGGACCCGCACGTTGGGGTCCTGGTCCGCCAGGCGGTTGTTGGCGACGGTCACCAGCGTGCTGTCGCGGTACGTCGCCAGCGCCCGCAGAGCGTTGATCCGCACGTGCGGGTCGTCGTCCGACGTCAGGCGTCGCACCCGGCTGGAGAGCGCGACCCGATCGAGGCCGACCGAGTCCGCGAAACTCGCCGTGAGCGCGCGCACCGCGTACCCGCGAAAATCGGGGTCGGGGTCCTCGAGGGCGTTCAGGAGGACGTCCGTCCCTTGGGGCGTGCGCAGCCGAGCCAGGGAGTAGACGGCGCCCAGCCGGGCCAGGCGGAGTGGCGAGACGCTGAACTCGACCAACTGGCGAACGGGGGCCACAGCCCCCAACCGCCACGCCTCTTCGAGCGCGGCTTCGACGGTCGGTGGCGGCGCCGCCGTCCGTGCCCGCGCGACCCACGGGCCAAGCACCTCCGTCACGATCGCGAGGGCGTCGGGACCTCCAGTCTTGATGATGGCGGTCATCGCTTCGGCGTGGGCGTCGTACTGCTGGTCCGGCGCTGTATTGACCACGAAGTCCCGCAGGATGGTCAGCGCAGCCGGGTCCCGGAGCAACCCGAGCGCGAACGCGGCATCCCGGGCGACGGTGCTATCGGGATCGCGGAGCATCTCGAGGAGCTGCGGCGTGGCGGCGCGGTCGCCAATCCGCCCCATGCCGAGGGCCGCCAACTGGCGCACGAGCGGGCTCTGGTGACGCGCCACGGCCATGAACAGCGCATCGTTGTATTGCCGGGAATCCTCCGCTTCCAGGATGCCGGCGACAGCCTCGACCACGGCCGGATCCTGGCCCGCCGCCCGAGACGGTGCCGTCGCGGCGAGCAGCGGCAGGAGCGCGAGGCTACACGCGAACCGGATCAGGGACGGGGACAAGGGCGGCTCGAATCGACGGCGGAATGCGAGAAAGCACATGTGAAGCGGCCAACGCGATGAGGGAGGTGCGGGCCGTGGCAACCACGCGGCCGTCAGCGGCCTGAACCATCTCGTATCCGAACTCGACGCCGCGGCTGGTGACGGATCGGACCCAGCAGCGGACGCGGAGGCGATCGTCGAAGCGCGCGGGCGAGCGGTACCTGACCCGGGCATCCACGACGGCCAACAGCAGTCCGCCCGCCTCGAGGTCCCGGTATCGGAGCCCGCACGCCCGGAGATACTCCGTCCGCGCGATGTCACACCAGGCGAGGTAATTCGCATGATACGCGAGCCCCATCTGGTCGGATTCGGAGTAGCGAACGGTCAGCTCGATCGTCGTGAGGGCGGGCACCGGTCTCGTGGCGCGTGTAAGACGTCTGCAATATACTGCGCCCGTGCCGGAGACCACCGCGGTCATCGTCGCCGACGCGCACGTGGGGAGCGCCGAGCGGGAACGGAACACCTTTGTCCGGTTCCTCTCGACGGTGCCCGCACTGGGCGCCCAACTCGTGATCAACGGCGATCTGTTCGACATGTGGTTCGAATACGGTACCGTGATCCCCCGCTCCGCGTTCCCCGTGCTGAGCGC
>CAYWNR010000136.1:0-619 GCA_964459705.1 uncultured Gemmatimonadaceae bacterium
GCGTAGAAGAACACACGCGGCATACGGCCGATCACGGTGGCGACCATGAACCGACGCACGGGCCAGCGATGCAGGATGGCGAGGGACCGCACGACGAAAAACGGGAGCGGAGTAAACGCAAATACCACGACGGTCCAGAAAGGCGCCCGCGCGAAGTTCGTGATGCCCCACTGAACGGACCGGCGCGAGCGGAGCCCGTCCAGGCGATCCCAACTCAACACCCACGCGTAGACCCGCCAATTGACGTACTCCATGTACATGTAGCCCGCGGTCGCCACCAGCGTGACGAGCAGGGCGCTCTCGTACTTGGCCGCCTCCATGATGAGGGGCTCGAACGCCGTCGGCAGAATCGGGGAGAGCGGGCTGTTGGCCGGAAGGGAGAGCACCGCCAGCCACACGAGCGTCACGGATCGCGGAATCAGCAGGATGATGGGAATGCCCACGAGCGCGGCCCCCGCGGCCGCGCGCAGGAAGACGTCGGCCCGCGGATCGCCGCGGGGTTTGACCAGGAACCGCAAGGCGCGTGGCATCAGCCCGCCCTACCGGTCACGCTTCCCCTCTCCCGCAACAGCGGGAGAGGGTCAGGGTGAGGGCGGGAGAGGGTGGGGGGAGGGATGAT
>CAYWNR010000136.1:629-8274 GCA_964459705.1 uncultured Gemmatimonadaceae bacterium
CCCCGCCCCGCGCCCCCCCGCCCGCCCCCCCCGCCGCGCCCCCCCCCGCCCCCCCGCCCGCCCGCCCCGCCCCCTGAGCACCGGCGACCGCGCCGCTTCAGCTCCAAATACTGCTCCACCACCGCCCCGCTGGCCCGGCGGGCGTCCACGTCCAGCACCATCGCGCCGGCCTGCCGCATGAGGGCCAACGCTCCCTCGCGCGCCGTGAGCAGCTCCTCTGCCGCCGCCTTGCGGAAGGCGTCCTCCGCACGCGCCGGCCGCACGGCCGCCACCGCGTCCAGCTCCGGATTCCGGAGCGTCACGACGAGCGGCAAGTGCCGCGGGCGCAAGGTCCCCACGTTCCGCACGAGGGCCTCGGAGGCCGTCCGGTCGATGGCGTCGGTGAACAGCACGGTGAGCGCGCGTTTCCGGTTGTGCACCGCGAGGTGGCGAAACGCCGTCGGATAGTCCGACTCCACCAGCGACGGCTCGGCATCCGACAGCGCATCGAACACCCGTCGCAAGCCGCGGCGCCCCCGCTGCGGCGCCACGTAGTGGAGCACGCGATCCGCGAACACCATGACGCCGACGTTGTCGTCGTGATAGACGGCGGCGAGCGCCAGCAGCAGCGCCGCGCGGACCGCGTGCTCGAACCGCGCTTCGCCGTCCAGCTCTTCCGCCAGAAGCCTCCCCGCGTCCAGCACCAGCAGCACCTGTTGGCGTCGTTCCTCCTCGTACTGCCGCGTGATCACCTTCCGCCGGCGGGCGGTGGCCTTCCAATCGATGCGCCGCGTGTCGTCGCCCGGCACCCATTCACGCAAGCTCTCGAACTGCCGGCCCTCCCCAGGATGGCGGATGGCGCGGAGGCCCGCCTCCCGCCGCCGAGCGGCTTCGGCCACCGAGGCGCGCAATCGCCCCGCCGGGAGGCTGGGATAGACACGCACTGCCCACGGCGCCTCGAGGCGTCCCTGGCGGAGGCCCAAGCCGAACGACCCGACGGACCGTACCGCGAACCACCCGTCAGTACCGCGCCCGCGGCGCTCGGGATGCACCGGCAGTCGTTCGCGCACCGTGGCGCCCGCCGCAACCGCAACCCCGCGCGGGGTCTGCGCCCCACCCAGTATCGCCGGCCGCACCTCCCGCACGACGAGGCGCGCCGACCGAGGGGACGGATTCCGCCACTGGTACACCACCTCACCCGCCCCACCCGCCGAGTAGATGGCGGGGGCATCCCGCGTCACCGCCAGGCGACCCGGAACGGGGGCGCGCGCGCCATCGAGCAGAACGATGGCAAGGACCAGCACGTCCGCCACGACCAGCAGATCGAGCGCCGCGGGCGTGAGGAACCCGAGCAGCCCGATCGGAGACAACAGCGCCAGAATGGCGAGCGCCCGCCGCGTCGGGAGGATCACGTCGTCGGGACCTCGATCTGTTCGATCACGCTCTTGAGCGCGGCCTCCGCGGTCACTCCCTCGAGCTCCAACTCCGGCGCGACGCTCACGCGGTGCCCCAGCGCCGGCGTGGCGAGCTGCTTCACATCGTCCGGAATGACGAAGTCGCGGCCCTCGAGGAGCGCGAGGGCGCGCGTCGCCTTGAGCAGCGCCACACCCGCGCGAGGACTCGCGCCCAAAACCAGCGACGCGGTATCGCGCGTTGCGCGCACGATGGACGTGATGTACGCCAGCACCGGCGGCTCGACCCGCACGGCGCGCACCGTCTCCCGCAACGCGCCGATCCCGGCGGCGTCCGTCACCCGCTCGAGCCCGTAGCTCGCCGGCTCATCCGCCTCGAAGCCGCCGAGGTACCGCGCGAGGATGCCGCGCTCCGTGTCTTCGCCGGGGTACGTGATCGCCACCTTCAGCATGAACCGGTCGAGCTCCGCCTCCGGGAGCGGATAGGTGCCTTCGAATTCGATCGGGTTCTGGGTCGCGAACACCGTGAACACCGGTGGGAGCGGGTGGGTGGTGCCGTCCACGGTGACGGTACGCTCCTGCATCGCCTCGAGCAGGGCGGCCTGCGTCTTGGCGGGCGCCCGGTTGATCTCATCGGCCAGCACCAATTCGTGGAACAGCGGTCCCGGCCGGAACCGGAACTCGTTCCCGGCGCCCAGCATGGAGATCCCCGTCACGTCACCCGGCATGAGGTCGGGTGTGAACTGGATGCGCGCGCTCTTCACGCCGAGAATCTCGGACAGCGCGCGGACGATCAGGGTCTTCGCGGTGCCGGGCACTCCTTCAAGCAGCACGTGTCCCCGGGCCAGCAGCGCGACGACGCAATCCCGCGTCACGGTCTCCTGGCCGAGAACGACGCGCCGCAGCGCGTTCAGGATCGCGCGTGCCCGCTCGGTTGCCTCAGTGCTTCCCACACATCCTCCACGGCTTGGGCGGTGCGGAGCACGTGCTCCTCACCGCTGCTCGATTCTCGCACCAACCAACCCAATCGCTTGACCGCGGCCCGGGTTGCCGGATCGCCCCTGGCGTTGGCCAGTGCGGCAAACCACTGATCGCGCCCCCGCGCTATCGGCCCTAGACCGCCGCGCCGAAGTCGCCGTCGCAGGCCGCGCGCCAAGAGGTCGACCGCGGTCTGTCCCCCGCCCGCGCGCTCCAGTCCTGCGGCGAGCGCGTCGAGATGCTCCAGCGGCGACCGCCGGCGCCGCTCGATACGGCGCAGTGCCGGCCCGAACCGCACCGCCGCCACGGCGAGCGCCAGCAGGCCAGCCGCCGTGAGCTGCAGCATCATCCACCCGGCCGGATTCCGGCGGAGCCAATCCCAGGCGGCAACGAAGATCGCCCCGCGATGGCCGAAACCCTGATGGTACTCGTCCACGACGATGCGGCGGATTCCACCTTCCAGGATCCAAGGAATCACCAGGGCGCCGGCGTCCGTCTCCCGTAGCGACCGGTTCGTGAGCCAGTGAACGTCCGCAAGCACGATTGCCTCGCCGCCGCCAGCCAGCATGACACGCTCGGCCACCGGCCGCCGATTGGTCGCGACGAGGAGGGTGTCCAGCCTCCGGATGGCCGGCCGGGCCCGGGCGCCCGGGGCGGGCCGCGCGCGACCGAGCACCACATTGACGGGCGGCAGCGAGTCGATCCCGGCAGGCGACCGGACCGGAATCGCGCCCCCGGTGTCACGCGCCACGGCTCCCCGCACCACCGCGATGCCAAGCGCGTTCTCGACCCCCGTACGCCCGACGAGGATCAGCCGGCCGCCACGCCGAACCCAGTCCGTGACCTCGGCATCTTCACCGTCGCTCAAGGGGACCTCGGGTCGGATGATGGCGAGCGCGACGTCGTCGGCCGAACCGAGATCCTCCGCGAGACCGAACAACGGTGTCCTCCGACGCTCCACCGTCACTCCCAGAGCCTCCATGGTTTCGGCCAGGGCGCTCGCGCCACGCGGTCCCCACAGGAACGTCGATGGTCGCGGATCCTCGAGCTCGGCGGCCGGTGCCGCGGCCCGCCCGAGCAACGCCGCGCCGACGATCGCCGCCCCGAACCCGGCGACGAGGACCAACTCACGATGCCGCACGATACCTCGCCAGCTCGGCCGCGCGGTCGTCGAACCGCGCCACGTCGTCCGCCGTGCACGCCGCGCCGCCGAACAGGCGGCGGTACAGCTCGTCCACCAATCCCGTCATCACGCCCCGGCCGGCGGCGTCCAGACGCGCTTCCGCGGCGTACTCCGCCGGTGTCTTGGACGGGTCGAGGCGCACGATGGCGCTTTGCTGTAGCTCGGATACCAGCATCGCGAACCGCTCCGCCAGCGCCTCCACGAACCGGCCCTCCGCGAGCAGGCGCCGGTACGCCGCGCGGTGCCAGGCCGCGTCACGCACAGGCAGGGCGCGGCCCGCCACACCACCGCGCTCGGGCGCGTGCGGGTGCAGTGCCTGCCAGGTCAGATAGGCGAAGTGCACCAGAATGGCGAGGAGCACGGCAGTCGCCACGACCAACAGGAGGTAATAGACCACGGGGTGACCGGCCTCCAGCCGGGCCATCCATTCTTGGAGCGCGCGCAACCACCCTCTCACCAGCGCGACCAGCCCGCCGCGGCGTTCCGTCCACGCGTAGCGGGGGTCGGCGAAGACGTCGCGCAGCGCCGCCCGGACGGAGTCCGCGGCCGGGACCTGAACGCTCACGCCGTGACCGGCACCGGGCGCTCGAGCGTCTGGCTCAGCAGCTCGAGGTCAAAGCCGTCTTTGCGTATCCGCAAATCGTAGTAGAACAGCGTGAAGACACACGCGAACCAGGGCGTCAGCAGGAATGACACGAACTGGGCGATCACCTGCAACGTGGACTCCGCGATGGGAACGAACGCCGCCACCGCTCCCACCGCGAGGAATGGCAGGAAGTAGAGGACGCCGAGGGTCAGCCCGAGCTGGAAGGCCTTGCCCTTGGATCCCTTCGTGAGCGCCCACGATCGCCCGAGCGCGTCCGTGCTGGCGCGGAGGTCTTCCAGCACGACCACCTGCACCGCCACGGAGTATCCACAGGCGACGACGATCCCGGGGACGAACAGGAGCAGGCAGGCGGCGAACACCAGGATGTACGACGCGATGCCGACGATCATCAGTCGTCCGATCCGGCGAACTCCATAGCGCAGGGCCGGCCCGAGCGCGGGGTCGCGGCCCAGGTAGATCTCGGACACCGCCCAGACCGTCGCGGCCGATGCCGGCAACCATCCGACGCTGAGGATCAGGATGGACGCGAGGTACACCCCCGGATTCAGCAGCGCGCCACCGGCGAGGTCGACGTACACGGACAGGAGCGTGGGCACACCGAGACAGACGATGGAGATCCCGATCAGGGCACCGAAGTGGTTCCGGTAGAGGGTGAAGCCCCCATCGAGAATTTCTCCGACCGACATGGGTCGCATATCCTGGCTGGTCATGTATCTCTCTCGGGGATAGGATGGGAACAATATGGAGCGATCGTCCACGACGCGGCCAGCATCGCTTGCCCGGTACGTCGAGATCGAGACGCCGGAGGGGATCACCCTCCGCCTCGAGTTGGCGGGCTTTGGCTCCCGCGTGCTGGCGGCAATCTACGACGGCGTGCTCGTCGTCCTGCTCCTCTTCCTCACCGGCGCCGCGTTCCTGGCGATGGCCGTCGCGGGAAGCACGTGGGTGCGCGCCGCTTTCATTCTCGTCGGGTTCGGGATCGTCTGGGGGTATTTCGCGCTGTTCGAGGGATTGTGGAACGGCCGCACTCCCGGCAAGCGCAGGGTCGGCATCCGCGTGGTGCTCGACACCGGCGCGCCGATCACGTTCCAAGCGGCGCTGATTCGCGGACTCGTGCGAACGGTCGACTACCAGCCCGGCATCTCGGGCATCGTGGGGCTGGTGTTCATGATGCTGCACCCGCAGGCCAAGCGCCTGGGCGACCTCGTGGCCGGCACCATCGTCGTGAGGGACGAACCCGCGGAGTTAGCGGTGGTGCCCGGGCGGACGGAAGCGCGCGAGCCGGAGCCGGCATCGGTCGCCGCTCGCTCGCGGCTCTCCGACGAGGAGTACCGGCTGTTGGAGCAGTTCATCGGCCGCGCGGCCCAGTTGACCCCTTCCCTCCGCCGGCGGTTCGAGGACGAGTTGACCGTGCGCTTGGGCGACCGGTATCCCGAGCTGCCATCCTCGCCGTCCCGCTTCGTGCGAGCCGCCTACGAACTGGAGACCGCCGCCCGCGCCGCACCGGGCGCGGCTCGCCGCGACGCCGCTGGCGCGCCGCACCTGCGCGTCGCGGAGCGCTTCGTGGCGCGCAACCGGGACGCGTGGGACCGGTTCCGCGCGCGGGCCGCGTTACTCGAGCGCGAGGGGCTGGCGCAGACCAGCGGTGACGACATCGTCGCATTCGCCAGCGACTACCGACGGGTGGCGGCCGATCTCGCGCGCGCGGTGACGTACGGCGTGGATCCGCGCACCGTTGGGTTGTTGGAGCGCATCGTCGCCATCGGTCACAATGCCCTCTACGGCCTGCGCCGGCGTCCGTGGCCGAGGGTGGACCGTCTGCTCCTCTCCGAGCTGCCGGCGGCCGTCGTCCGGCACCGCGCGTACGTGCTCACCGCGGTCGCGTTGTTCGCCTTGCCCGGGATCGCCGGATTCGCGCTGCTCCGCGAACGGCCGCAGGTGGCCTACCACGTCCTGCCGGTCACGATGCTGGACCGGGCGGCCGCCGGCACGGACCAGCGCTCGCTGGGCTTCGGGTACGCGGAGTCGCCGTCGCCGTTCCTGCCGATCGTGGCGTCCAGCATCATCACCAACAACGTGCAGGTGGCGTTCGGCGCGTTCGCGTTCGGGATCACCGCGGGTATCGGCACGGTGATCCTGCTGATCTTCAACGGCCTGTTTTTCGGCGCGGGGCTCGGCCACTTCAACAACGTGGGCCTAGCCGACTGGCTGCTCACGTTCGTCGCGGGGCACGGCGTGCTGGAGCTGACGGCCATCTTCATCGCCGGCGGCGCGGGACTGCTGGTGGCACGCGCGCTGATCGCGCCGGGCGATCTGGCGCGGTCCGACGCGCTCGTGATTCACGGGCGCGCGGCCATTCGCATGGTGGGCGCGGCGGCGTGTTTGCTGCTCGTGGCGGGGTTGATCGAAGGGTTCGTGTCGGCGAGCGGGATGGGACCGACGTACAAGCTGGCGGTGTCGGGCGCGACGCTGGTGTTGCTCGTGTTGTGGTTGGAGGCGGGACGACGGGCCCTCACCCCTCCCTCTCCCGCTGATGCGGGAGAGGGAGGGGGTAGGGATAGGGGGTAGGGGGTAGGGGGATAGGTTCGGTTCATTTTACCTCAAAGAGATTCCCATCGAGGTCTTTTACGAAGGTGAGGACCTTGTCACCCTTGGGCACCTGCAATACCTGACAGCCAGATTTCTCACATTCCTCGACAAAGCCTTCTTTGTCTTCAACCTGAATACATTCGTGGCTGACGTTTCCCCTGGCTCCGTTGAAGGATTCCAGGTCAGGATGGACAAAGAGCTCAAACTGGCTGCTTTCATCCTGGTAATACACCATGGTCAGGTCTGTCTCCACTCCGAAAAGGGCTTCCGCCGTTTCGCGGGGCAGGGTTTTGGGCTCTGTTCTCTCGAGGCCCAACAGCTGACCGTAAAACAGATCGGTATTCTCGATGGAAACGGAGCCCAGTCCCGAGTGAACGTATCTTATCATCCTTCTCCCATATGAAGCTCGATGATGGTGTTCAGGGAAGCGGAGCCCGCTCTAGTTTGCCTTCAGGTCGCTGTACAGCTGGAAGGCCTTGCCGGGAGTCTCCCTGTCATGGACCACGGCCCGGACTGCCTGAATCATGGCGGTGGGGTCATCGGCCTGGAACACATTCCGTCCCATGTCCACTCCGGAGGCGCCCTGGTCAATCGCCTTCCAGGCAATCGTAAGAGCATCCTTCTCCGGGACCTTTTTCCCTCCGGCGATAACGATCGGCACCGGACAGGTCGCAGTCACTTTTTCAAAGCCCTCGTCGCAGAAATAGGTCTTGACCACATGGGCCCCGTTCTCCGCGCAAACCCTGGAGGCCATACTCAGGTATCTCGCGTCGCGAGTGAGTTCCTTGCCGACAGCGGTGACGCCGAGGGTGGGGATACCGTACCTGGTTCCCTCGGACACAGCCTGGCAGAGGTTCCTGACAGTCAGGGCCTCGTACTTCCCGCCTACGGAAACCA
>CAYWNR010000137.1:0-8261 GCA_964459705.1 uncultured Gemmatimonadaceae bacterium
GCGCGGCCGCGGGCTACGAGACGCCCAGCGCCATGGTGGCCGACAACGACCTCGCGCTCGGCCGGATCGTCGAGGCCGTATCGCGGAGCCCGTTCTGGTCCGAGACGGCGATCTTCGTGATGGAAGACGACGCGCAAAACGGTGCCGACCACGTGGACTCCCACCGCTCGCCGCTGCTGGTCATCTCGCCGTGGACCAGAGAGGGCGTGGTGCACCGATTCACCAACACCACGGACGCGCTTCGAACCATCGAGGAGATCCTGGGTCTCGCGCAGCTCTCCCAGTTCGACTGGTTCGGGCGACCGATCCGCGAGATCTGGTCGGACCACCCGGACACGCGCCCATACGCCGCACTCACGCCCACCCAGGCGATCGACGAGATGAATCCGCCGCGCGGCGTCGGAGCCATCCGGTCGAGGCGGTTCGACTTCTCCCGTCCCGACGCGGCGGAGGATATCGCCTTCGGCGAGGTCGTCTGGTACGCGGTCAAGGGACCCGATGTGCCGTGGCCGGGGGTGACCAGAATGTCGTCGCTGGAGGCCAGAAGGTCGCGGTAACGCGGCGTGGTCCCGGCCAATGGCGACACGTTGGAGCGGCACGCGTCGCGTGCCCGCCATCAACTCACTCCTTGTCCACCACCAACAGCGTGAATGTCCCGGGAATCATTGGCGGCCGGCGCCGGCTATTCGCGCCGCTCGCGTCGGCCGGCACGGGGCCGAACTTAGCGCTCACCGTGTAGAGCCGATGCGTTCGGGCGTCGAACCCGAGCGTGCGCGCGCCCTCCATGGTCTCCACCGTTTGAACCACCGCCCACTTCCCAGCCTGTTCGCCAACGACGGTGAGCGTGCCGTCGCCGTTCGCGCTGAACGCGTAGCCGGTGCTCGGGTCGAACGCGTTGCCGTCCACGCCCGCGCCGATCGGCACCGTGGCAAGCACCTTGCCGGCAGTGGCGTCGGAGATGGCCATGAGCTGGTCACGGCATCCGCTGAACAACCGGCGATGGGCGACGTCGACCGCCATCCCCACGGGCGTCTTGCAGGGCGCGAGCGACCAGCGCCGCGTGACCTTCATGGCCTTGCTGTCGATCTCGGCCACGGTTCCCACTTCCTCGAGATTCACGTAGACCTTGCCGTCACCGGTGGTGGCGCCGGACTCGGGCTTGGCGCCGAGGTCGATGTTCGCGACCCGCTGCCCGGACACGGGGTCGATCACGCTGGCGGAGTGAGCGTCGCCATTGAACGTGAAGATCCGGTCGGAGGCGGGATCGTAGAGCAACGCGTCGGCGTCATCGGCGGCGATGGTCCGGCCGAGCACCTTCAGCGTTTTGAGATCGAACATGACGACGGTGCTGTCCCCGCCCGACGTGGCGAAGCCGTGTCCGGCGCGGTACGCGAACGCGACGCCGTGCGCGCGGTTGAGCCCGGGGATCTCGCCGAGCGGTTGGCCCGTGTTCTGGTCCACCACCGTGATCCGGTCGCCACGCGCGATGAAGATGCGCTGCGCGGCGGTATCCACGGTGACGTAGTCCCATCCCCCTTCGCCTCCGAGCACATACCTGGCCGCGACATGGTAGCCGGGGCCTTGAGTCGGCGCGACGGCCAGCGTCGCGAGCGCGAGCGCGCCAAAACCGGCGGAGCGAATGTTCATGAGACCATCTCCTGCAAGCGGTACGGGTGTGGCGGTGAACGGTACCGAGGCAAAACCTAGCAGGTGCGCGGAATCCACGTCGGCCCGCGCTTACCCAATCATGGCGCATGCGCCTGGGTCCGGAGCGCCGAGCAGTCGTAGGCCTACACGCCGTTGCCCGCCCGCTATCTGGTCTCCGAGAAGCACGAATAGCCGGTTGCCAGGCTAGAGCTGGGCGACCACGAAGGCACGAACGACTCCAGGAACCGCGTTGCCCACGGCCGCGCCGCCGGCACGGCCGGCGGCCAAAGGGGTCCCGGCTCCCCTGGCGGACGGACGCACCGCCCTGAATACTGAGGGCGTGCGGCTGAACCTACGTGTGCATTCCCTCTGGGCGTTAACCGTCGGCTGCGCCATCCTCGCCGGCTGCCATGGTCCGAGAACCGCGCCCGCTCCCGTTGCCGCCGTCCCCGCCTGCCCGGCCCCCACGCTGGACATGCGCACCTGGACCCTCGTGTCGGACTCGGCGGGTCTCACGTATCGCCTCCCGCCCACCTTTGTCGAACGCCCCGATGCGAGGCTCACCTACCGGCGCTGGACCGAGGGCGGGGCGTCGTCCGGCTCCGTCTCGATCGGGTTCAACCACAGTCTCGAGCATTGGATCACGTTCCGCCGCGCTCCCTCTCCCGGCATGCATGAGATGACGGAGTGCATCGACTCGATTCCCGGGCGGGAGATCCTGGTGCAGGCGTGGCGAACCGCGGGAGGCAGGTTCGAGCACGGGCGCCGCTCGGACCTCTACGAGATGCTGACGCTCGTGCCGATCGAGCCCGGGCTCACGGTGTGGGTTGCGGGCGGTGGCGCCGACCCGCAGTTCCAGCGGATCCTCCTGGCCATCAGCCGCACGGTTCGCGTTCCCAAGCCGTGACACGGTGACGATTAGCGATTAGCGATTGGGTGTCCACAGCAATCGCCGATCGCAAATCGCCAATGCCTCCCCCCCCACCCTTCCGCCCGTCGACGCCGAGCGCCAATATCATGTCGTCCCCAGCCCGAGGTTCCCATGGCTCCGATCACGTTCACCGTCAACGGGAAGCGTCAGTCCGTTGACGTCGCGCCCGATACTCCCCTCCTCTGGGTCCTGCGCGACAATCTAGGACTGACCGGCACCAAGTTCGGCTGCGGCATCGCGCAGTGCGGGTCGTGTACCGTTCACCTGGACGGCACGCCCACCCGCTCGTGCGTGATCCCCATCAGCACGGTCGAGGGGAAGCGCGTCACCACCATCGAGGGGTTGTCCCGCGACCGCAGTCACCCAGTGCAGCGGGCGTGGATTGCGGAAGACGTGCCGCAGTGCGGCTACTGCCAGTCGGGCCAGATCATGGCGGCGGTAGCGTTGCTGGACAAGACGCCCAAGCCCACCGACGCGGACATCGATGCCGCCATGACCAACATCTGCCGCTGCGGCACGTACCAGCGGATTCGTGCGGCGATCCATCGCGCCGCCGGGGAGGTGTGACATG
Source organism: uncultured Gemmatimonadaceae bacterium (assembly GCA_964459705.1). Lineage (GTDB taxonomy): Bacteria > Gemmatimonadota > Gemmatimonadetes > Gemmatimonadales > GWC2-71-9 > JAOTWJ01. The sequence goes on from CAYWNR010000137.1 coordinate 3,150, forward strand.
GCCACGCGGATGGAGTTCACCCGACGCGAGTTCCTGCAGGCAACCGCGGTGGCCGGCACCGGGTTGGTGATCGGCTTTACGCTCCCCTCGTGCGCGCGCCCGCCGGAAGGTCCGCCGCTCGAGCCCAATGCCTGGCTGCGCATCGGCACCGATGAGAGCGTGCTGGTGATCGTGGATCGCTCCGAGATGGGGCAGGGGGTGGCCACATCCCTGCCGATGCTCCTGGCGGAAGAGCTGGAGGCCGACTGGTCCAAGATCCGGATCGAGTTCGCGCCCGCGGACCCGGCGTACAACAACCTGCTGTTCGGAATGCAGGCAACGGGGGGCAGCAGCAGCATCCGCGCCGCGTACACCGCGTTGCGCCAGGCCGGCGCGGCCGCGCGGGAGGTGCTCATTGCGGCCGCCGCACAGACGTGGGGCGTGGATCCCTCGGAGTGCCACGCCGAGAAGGGGGTCGTGCTGCACTCGGGCGGGCGGCACCTGTCGTACGGCCGGCTCGTCGCCACCGCCAAAACGCTGCCTGGGCCCGCCGATCCGCCGCTCAAGGACGCGAGGGACTGGAAGATCCTCGGCACCCGCGTGGCACGCCTGGATACGCCGCTCAAGGTGGACGGCAGCGCGGGCTTCGGGATCGACGTGACGGTACCCGGCATGTTGATCGCGGTGGTCGCCCGGTGTCCGGTGTTCGGCGGGAAGGTCGCCAGTTTCGATGGTGCCGCGGCGGAGGCCGCGCCGGGCGTGCGCCACGTGGTGCAGATCTCGAGCGGCATCGCAGTGGTGGCGGACGGCTACTGGCCGGCCAAGACCGGCCGCGACGCGCTCAAGGTGGAGTGGAGCGAGGGTCCCACCGCCGCGGTATCGAGCGCCAGCATCTCCAAGCTCTTCACCGACGGCGCGGCGCGCGCCGGCGTTCGCGCTCGGCACGATGGAAACCCGGACGCCGCGCTACCTGGTGCGGCGCGGCGGCTTGAGGCTGCGTACGAGACGCCGTTCCTGGCACACGCCACGATGGAGCCGATGAACGCCACGGCGCACGTGCGCGCGGACGGCGTGGACATCTGGGCGCCGACACAATTCCAGGGGGGTGCGCACCAGATGGGCGCCGGTATCGGCGGCGTGCCGCTCGAGCAAGTGAAGGTCCACACGACCTACCTGGGCGGCGGCTTCGGTCGCCGGTTCGAAATGGACTTCATTCAGGAGGCGTTGGAAACCTCCAAGGCGGTGGGCGCCCCGGTGAAGGTTATCTGGTCGCGCGAGGATGATACCCGGCACGACTGGTACCGGCCGGCGTCCTATCATCGCCTGCGCGCGGGGCTCGACGGCCGTGGCCGGCCCGTGGCCTGGACGCACCGGGTGGCGGCGCCGTCGATCATGAGTCGTATCTTCCCCGACCAGGTGCAGAACGGTCTGGACGGCGAGGCCGTCGAGGGCGCCGTCGAGATGCCGTACGCGGTGCCCAACGTGCACGTGGATTACGTCATGGCCGACACCGGGATTCCGGTCGGGTTCTGGCGGTCGGTGAACCACTCGTTCAACGCGTTCGCGGTGGAGAGCTTCATCGACGAGTTGGCGCACGCCGCCGGTGAAGATCCGTACGAGTATCGTCGCGGTCTCCTGGCGAACGCGCCGCGCTACCGCGGTGTGCTCGAGCTGGCCGCCACGAAAGTAGGCTGGGGCGGTCCGCTTCCGGCGGGCCGCGCGCGCGGCATCGCGGTGCACAAGGCGTTCGAGGCGTACGTAGCGCAGGTGGCCGAGGTGTCGGTGGGGGCGGACGGCGCGGTGCGGGTGCATCGCGTGGTGTGCGCCGTCGACTGCGGCCCGGTGGTGAACCCGGACACGATCGAAGCGCAGATGCAAAGCGGTATCGTCTACGGGCTCACCGCGGCACTGTACGGTGAGATTACCATCGACCGCGGGCGCGTGGTGCAGGGCAACTTCAACGACTACGAGATGCTGCGCCTGGCCGAGATGCCCACCGTGGAAGTGCACATCGTGCCGAGCACGGACGCGCAGGGTGGGATCGGCGAGCCGGCCACGGCGCCCATCGCGCCGGCGGTGTGCAACGCGATCTTCGCGGCGACGGGGAAGCGGATTCGGAAGTTGCCGATTGGGAAGGTGGTTTGATAGGAGCGTTTGAAGGATTGGCGATTGGCGATTGAGTCGTTCGTCCAATCGCCAATCGCCAATCGCAAATCAACAATCGCTACGCCGGTCGGTTACCGAGCTTCACTCCTGCCGGTACGCCACCTGAAGAACTTCTCGAGCGCGTAGCACGCACCAACACCCACCCCGTACGCCACGATGTCATACGGATCGTAGGTCCCGCGGAACACACCGTGCGGCCACCAGATCTGGCTGAGCTCCGTCAGCGTGCTGCCCCCGAAGAGCACCAGCGCCGCCCGCTCCGGCGTGGCCGCGAAGAACCGCCCCAGCGCCTTCGGTCGTCGCGGACCGTGGAGACCCCGCAAGCCCACATAGAGCCACGCCGGGCAGACGAGGTCGGCGGCGTAGTTGGAGAAGAAGCCGGCGCGGATGCGCTGGATGCCGATGACGGCGGTCACCAGGAAACCGGCGGTCAGGAACCAGTAGACGACGGTCCACCAGCGCTCGGCGGCGTCGGGAAGGGGCTCCCTCATGAGGCGTCCTTATGTGGGCCTCCGGCGCGACGGGAATCGGCGTTGATCACCCCGCGCCCGGCAACCGCCGCTGGTCCTCGCGCACCTGCGCGAGCACGCGTTCCGTCACGTCGAGGCGCTCTTGCAGTTCCATCTGCGCCTGGCGCATGGTGTCGACCTCGTCGCGCAACGCCCCCACGTCGTGGGACGCGCCCAGCGTGCGCTCGCGGTGCCGCAGGATGGCATGCACGATCCACGCCCCGCCCACGGCCAAGGGGAGCATGGCGAACATGGGCATGAAGGGAACGAGGAACTCCATGCCTACACGGTCGGGCCGGTGCGTCTCGCTGTCAAGCAGGGCAGATCGGCGATCGGCGATCGGCGATTAGCGATTTGGCGATTGGGCGTGCTGAGGCCGCTACAGCGTTACGAACGCCGCCGCCCACTCGTCCGGGTTCTTGTCCTGGCGGTAGAACGCGTCGAAATCGACGACGATGCTCTCGCCGTCGCGCCGCACTCCCAGGCGGTCCATGCTCCGCGTGGCGCGGCCCGAGATGAAGATGCCGTCCGGCTGGTAGCGCGAGTGGTGCTTGGGACACTGGAACTGCTCGTCCTCCGGATGCCAGCGGAGCGCCGTGTTCTGGTGCGGGCACGAGAGGTTGAACGCGTACGCCTTCTGCTCGTAGCGCACGATGATGACCTGGTTCTTCTTGTCGATGGTGGCGCCGTCGGCTGTGGGGATTGGGAACGCGTGCTCGTCGACACCCACGCGCACGCCGCGGGCGAAGTCAATCCGGAGGGCGGCGGCGCGCGTCGGCAGCACACCGAGGGTAACCAACGCGCCCGCGGCGAGGCGCGCCGCGTCTGCGAGAAACGCGCGCCGATCCACGAGGGGGCAGTCGGCGCACGCCGAGCCGTGGCGGGAACGATCGCGAGTCATGGCTCAGACGTTGGTGAGGATGGTGCTGGAGAGCAGCACGGCGAACCACAATACGAGACTCGCGACGGAGGTGCGCCGGAACCAGCGCCATCCGGTGGCGATCCCCTGCCGGAGCAGTCGCTCGGCCCGCACCCGCCCGTAGCCGTTGGCGAGCAGCAAGGCGATGAGTCCCATCTTGGTCCAGAACACCGCGGACGAGAAGTAGGTGTCGAGATCCGCGAACATCATGAGGAACCCGGTGGCGAACGTGAGCGACAACCCCGCCAGCACCCAGCGGTGGACGCCGGGCAGCCGATCGACGACGTCGGACCATCGCTCCGGCGGCGTCGCGTCGCGTGCTACGCGAAGCGCCTCCCGATCGGCGACGACCGCAAAGCCGCCTCCCAGCAACATGCCCGCGATGTGGAGGTAGGTGACGGCTGCGCTGACGGCGGTGCGGTCGTTGTAGAACTTGGCCCAGCTGGTGACGGCGCCGATCACCATCAGTGTCTCCAGATCAGCATCATGGCCGCGCTGCTGAGGGTGATCCCCATCGATGTGATCGCGAGGCCGCGGTGCAGGTTGGCGCTGCTGGGATCGGGCGCCGTCCCTCCGACTCCCCGGAACTCCCGCCTGTGGGGGGTGAGCATGGCGGTCGCCACGAATCCCGCGCCCGCGGCCATCATGAGGCCGCCGTGCAGGTAGCGCCGGACTCGGCCTGCCGGGTTGGTCCGACCCTCCCACAGGTTCCACACCCCGGTGACCGTGTTGACCGCGAACAGGGCCCCCATCCCCTGGGCCAGCGCCGAGTGCGCCGAGCGAAGCGATCGGGAGCTGGTCGAGGGGTTGTTGTACAGGGACCGCCCGACGAAATACTCCGCCACGAACAGCGGGACCATCGCGAGGCTCGTGTAGCGGTGGATCAGGAGCCGGGTGTAGTACGCGTCGCTGTACTCGACGGCGCGCGGCCGTTGCGCATCCGCCGTGTCGGCGGTGAGCAGCGCGGGTTGCACGGACGGAAGGAACGCCGGCAATGCCGGGCCGGGCGTTGCTGCGCCGCTGTCGGCATGGAGGGCGGCGGCGGGCGGAATCGTGTCCGCTGCCGCGGAAATGGTCGCGTGCGCTGGTCCCGATCCAAGGAGACCAGTCGTGGCGGCGATCCAGATGATACCCTGCATGCGGGTGTCCTTCCCTGTTGCGAATGGCGGGGCGCCGTCCGCACAATCGAGACGACTTGTACGCGGAAGGATGCCCTCGCTTCTCGGTGGCGCATCGGTATACCCGGCGTGTGCGGGCGAGTTTCCTGGAAGAAACGGTGCGGGGGGGTGACGGCGGTGACATGGAGCAAGACTCGCCGACAGCCACCGTATTTGTACGCGCGCCAGGACATAGCACGCGGTTCACCGTGTGTCAGGGCTTCGCGTTCGCGTCCTCGTCTTGCTGGTCCATTTCAGCCCAAACGTCGTCTACTTCTTTACGCTTCCCGCCAGCAGATCTCCCACCGCCACCGACATAACGCGGTGATCCTGCCCGCTCATTTCGAACAGCACTCGGCCGTCGCGGGTGTAGGCGATGGCC
>CAYWNR010000138.1:0-8213 GCA_964459705.1 uncultured Gemmatimonadaceae bacterium
CGGCTGCGCCGTTCCGTAATAGATCGCGTTGAAGAAGAACTTGAACGTGCCGTGCGGCTGCGCGCGGAACATGATCTCCGGTCCGAACAAGAACACCTTCCCTTTGCCGACCGTCGCTTCCACGACCGCGGCGCCGCCGTCGAGATGCTCCTGGCCCCAGGCCCAGCCGCTTCGCAACGTGGTCTTGCCGTCGTACCAGGCGACGCGCTTCACACCGCGCGCCGCGGCGTCGGGCCCGACCGAGAATACCGGGCTGTTATCGAAGAACACGTCCACCGGCGAGCCGACGCCGGCGGCGAGTGGGTCGTTCGTATCCACGGTTGCCCGCAGGATCGAGCCAGGCACGTAGAACTTGGTCCGTGGCAGCGGCTGGCCGTCCCCCACGAGATAGTCCCCGACGGGAAGGCCGAGGTACGACGCGAGCGTGGGTGACGACCCGCCGATCGTGATCACCGTGCCGCCGTTCTCGATGAACCGCTTGATGGCCGCCAGCGTCGTGTCGGCGGTCACGGAGCCGCGCTCGTCGCGATACTCGGCGGGGAACGTGGCTTCGATGCTGTCGTTGGCCGACTCCGGGACGTTGCCGCCGCGACGGAACCGCGAGGGCCGAGACGGGTCGGGCAGCAAGCCGTCCGGGAAGACCAGCACATCGTACTTGGCGTTGAGATTGCCGCGATCGATCCGCGGCGGGAACGTGCGCTCGTACGGGAACCCGAACTGCTCCATGATCCACCGGGTCCAGCCCGAGGTCATCGAGCCGCCGTACACGTCCATCAAGCCGATGCGTGGCTGCCGGAGCTTCATGGCGGCGCCGGTGGGGCGTGTTGCCGTGGCCTCGAAACTGACGCCCACCTCGGCCGCGATGCGGTCGAGTTTGGCCTTGGTGGAGCCCTTGGCGGGGATGTACAGCGTGCCTGCCGGATAGGTCTTCCCCGCCGCCGTCACCGGTGCGGTGAGCCAGTACACGTCTTCGCGGCTTCCCAGCAGGCGGTTCACCGCTTGAAAAACGTCGTTGACCTGGTGGCTGGTGAAGTACCCGGCCACGCGGGGCGCTGTGGCGACCGTGCCCGCCGGTGGCTTCACGTTCCAGTCGGTGATCGGCTCGAATGGACCGGTGAACCCGTCGAGGATCCGGTCGAACCGCACGCCCATCTGATACGCCAGCGTCCAGCCGGCGTTGTCGTACGGCGGCGTCGGGGGCGCGCCGGGATAGGGGAAGTCGTTCGGGTGATCCTGCGGCTCGAACATGTCGAGCACGTGCGGCCGGAACGCCTGCGCCGTGAACACCACGTAGGAGCCGGCCGGATACGACTTGCCGTGCACCGTGAACGGTGCCGTCGCGCGTTGCACTTCCACGTTCACCTCGCGCAGCGCGTTGATGAACTTGGTGGCGGTCAAGAAGTCGGGCTGGTTTGACGGAATGATGTAGCCGCGTGGGTCGCGCGCATCGGGGGCATGGAGGACTTCCGCGTAGGGATCGAATCCCCCCGTCGCGGGCGGGCCGCCGCGTCCTCCACCAAAGCCGCCTCCACCCTGACCGCGGCCCGCGGACGGGTTGTGCTTGGCCAGCTCCGCGTTGGCGGAATCGACCCGCGAGGCCGTGATCGTCCACCAATCGCGGCTCCCGCGCTCGATCGAGTTCTTTCCCATGCGGTAGATGTTGAACAGGAAGTTCTCCCGGTTCCGCGCGGCGAGGTCCAGAATGGCGCGGTTGGCGGTCATCATGTACTCGATCGACTGCCGGAAGTGCCACTCCTGCGGCTGGATGGGGAAGGGAAGATCGGCGCGCGGGAGCACCTTGTCGGGAACGTAGGGGATCGTGATGGGTGTCGGGTTGCCGATGGTCTCGGTGAGGATCCCGATCATGTTGTGGAAGTACGCCGTGGTTCGGAGGCCGCCGTTCCACCAGGTCGAGTAACGCGATCCGGTTCGCATGGTGACGCCGGGCTTGCCTTCCGCCTCGAACCGGCTGTGCATGGCCGCGGCCACGAGGTCCAGCTCCACCACGACGAGCGGATCGAAGTTGTAGTTGAACGGATCGCGGAACGGCGGCGCGAACATCACCGTGCCGGCGGGGCCGGTCTGATGGTGATTGTAGATGATCTGTGGGAGCCACTGGTGGTACATCACGCGGTTCATCGCCTCGGTCTCCGGTTGGGTCGAAGCGTAGAAGTCGCGGTTGTCGTCGTGGCCGATGTACTTCTGGTAGAGACGGGGGATGCCCGGCGCGTTACTGCGCAGCTCCGGCACCGGGTTCCGGTTGTACCAATCGGCCACGAGATCGTTGCCGTCCGGGTTCGCGTGGACGAACAGGATGATGTCGTTGTCGAGCATCCGCATCGTCTCGTCGTCGGTGCGGCTCACCATCTGCCACACCATCTCCGCCAGCTGCTGGGCGCCGAGCACCTCGGTCGCGTGCAGTCCGCCGTCGATCCACACCACGGCGCGCCCTTCCTTGGCGAGCGCGTGCGCCTGGTCGTCCGTGAGGTCTTTGGCCAGCGCCAGTCGCCGGGAGATCTCCTGGAAGTGATCGAGGTTCCGGATGTTCGCGGGCGAGGACACGATGGCCATGAGCATCGTGCGCCCCTCGGCGGTCGTGCCGATCTCCCGCACCACCATGCGATCCGACTCGGCGGCGAGCTTCCGCCAGTAGGCCGAGATCTTCTGATAGTTGGCGAGCTGGTAGTCGTCGCCGAGGTTGAAGCCGAAGAACGCCTTCGGGCTCGTGAGACCGCTCTGCGCAACCGCGGGCGCGGCGATAACGAGCACGAAGGCGAACAGGAAGAGCGAGCGCGTGATCTTCCGGAGCATGGAGGTCGTCCGAGGATGAAGGTGGTGCGACCAACTGGCCAAGATAGGATATCCGCCAGTGCGGTGTTCGGCCAACGGGGCTTGCCCTGGATACGCGATTGGAGGCAGGATTGTTGAGGAAGCCGATTGCCGATGGCCGATGGCCGATGGCCGAGAGCCGAAAGCCGGAGTCGTGCTAGGTTCGTCGGCAATCGGCAATCGGCAATCGGCAATCGGCCATCGGCTCTCGGCTATCGGCAAACGGAGTCTCCATGTGTCGCAACATCCGCACGCTCTACAACTTCGATCCGCCCGTCAGCGCCGACGAGATCCAGGCGGCGTCCCTCCAGTTCGTCCGCAAGGTGAGCGGATTCACGAAGCCGTCCCAGGCGAATCAGGCGGCCTTTGACCACGCGGTACACGACGTGGCGCACGCGGTGCATCACCTGATGGAGTCTCTGGTGACGACGGCGCCGCCACGCGACCGTGACGTCGAGGCCGCGAAGGCGAAGGCGCGGGCGGCACAGCGGTTCGGGACCAAGCCGGCGGGGCGACGGTGACCCGCCGCGACGCGGCCATCTCGCTGCTGGCATGGGCACTGATACCGGTGATCGGCACCGGCTGCGGAGGCGAGGCTCAGGGTGGAGGCAGCGGCGCGCAGGTCGATACGCTGCGGGGTGTCGTAGCGCTGGAGATTGGCGAGTTGGAGGGCGACGACGAATATCTGTTCGGGCAAGTGGGCGGCCTGGCCATGGATTCAGTGGGTCGCATTCTCGTAGCCGAACGCCAAAGCAGTGAGATCCGCGCGTTTGGCCCGGACGGGCGGTTTCTCTTCCGCGTGGCGGGCAAGGGCGGCGGTCCGGGCGAGGTCAACGGACCCTGCTGTCTCGCGTTCGACGCCGCCGGGCGCCTCTGGGTGCGGGACGGAGGCAACGGCCGGTACGAGGCCTACCGCATCGGCGCAGACGGCGCGAGCTACGAGCGCATGCTGCGAATGCAGCATGGTGACCCGAACCTCTGGGCCCGCCTCACATTCGATACAGCGGGCCGCCTGGTGGACGTAGGGCACGTGCCGAGCGGCCCGTCCGGGAGATCGCAGTTGGCGCGCTTCCACATTGCGCTTGACGGAACGGTCGAGGGACCCCAACTCATCGCCGAGCCTTCGCCCGATAGCGTCGATATGAAAGTCGTGCAGCGCAAGACGGCGACCCTGTACATCTACCAGCCGTTTGGATCGCATGGCATCACGGCGCAGGGGCCGGGCGGGAGCTTGGCCACCGCGGTGACCGGCTACTACGCAATCCGCTGGATCCTGCCGGACGGGAGTACGAAGGTCGTCGCGCGCGACGTCGTCGGACCCGCATTGTCCGACGCCGAGGTCAAATGGGCACAGGACAACCTCGAGGGGACCGCCAAGTGGATCGGCACGTCAGTCGCGCGGCTGCCGTTCGGCATGCCCGACCACAAGGCACCGCTCCAAGCTCTCTGGTTCGACCAGACGGGCCGGCTCTGGGTACAGCTCACGCGCGCGGCGGCGGACAGCGAGAGCCTGGCCGATGTCTACGACACGACCGGAACGCTCGTGACCGTGGCCCAATGGCCAAAGGGTGTCGACCTGCGCTTCGGGTTCGTGACTGACACGGTGGCCCTCGGTGTCACCCGTGACAGCCTCGGCGTCCAGCGCGTCGCCGTGCTGCGGTGGACCCGCTAGCCGCCTAGCCGCCTATCCGCCTAGCCGCCTACTGTCGGCACACCCCATTCGGATCCGGCTTCGGATGATCCACCACGGGCCGGTGATCCAGATTCGCCACCCGCAACGCGACGTCGAATACGAGGTGCGCGATCCGTGCCATGTGGGGATAGTCGATGTACTCGGGCTCGTCCGTCACCTGGTGATAATCGCCGTGCAGGCCCGTGGTGAAGAAGACGACCGGAATGCCCCACCGCGCGTAGTTGTAGTGATCGCTCCGGCAGTAGATGTTCTCCGGATGACCGTCGGCGTCGTACCGATAGTCGAACTTGAGCGGGTGCTGCTCGGCGGCGTTCACCGTCTCGACGAGGTCGCCCAGCTCCGTCGATAGCCGCCGCGAGCCGACGAGATCCAGGTAGTCAGGTCCACCCACCGGCAAGTCCGTGGCGGCGCCTCGGCCGACCATGTCCATGTTGAGCTGCGCCACGATCGAGTCGCGCGGCACGGTGGGATGATCCGAGAACCAGCGCGAGCCGAGCAGCCCCTTCTCCTCACCCACGTGCCACACGAACAGGATGGACCGCTTCGGCTTGGCCGAGCCGCGCGCGAAGGCCTCGGCCAGCTCCAGCATGGTCACCGAGCCGGAGCCGTCGTCGTCGGCGCCGTTCCGGATCGAATCGAGACGCGGCGGATGCAGCGCCCGAATGCTGTCCAGGTTCAAGTGGATGGCCGCGACCTGCTCCTGTTGCTCCGGCGTCGGGCGTTCGCCGCGCGACACCATACCGACGATGGCGAACCGGTCTTCGTTGTAGATGTGGAGCGAATCGTGGTCGACGGCGTTGCCCTCGGTGAATCCGGTGTGGTCGGTATGTGCGCCGATCGCGACGTATTCATGGCGAAGGACCGGGTCGCTGCCAGGGAAGATGGCGACGACGTTGCGCGCCGGCGCCTCCTGCTCGTTGAAGATGATCTTGCCGGTGACGGTCTTGCCGACCTTTCCCAGGGTGGCCGATTCGGGCGAGCCACCGAGGAGGACCTCCGCGGCGTGGGACGTGATCGTGAGTTGTGCGGCGCCGGGCTCGTCGTCCGACGACTTCATGAATACGTTGCCCTCGCGCGGATGCGTCAGGTTCCGCACGGTGGCCGGATCGATCGCATCGGTGATCGTGGCTACAGCCGCGGCACCGCTCAACGCCGCATAGAACGCGCGGAACGCCCCCCGCCGCCTGAAGAACGCCGCGCGCCCGCCGCCGCCGGCCGCCGGCAGGAGAACGACGAGCTTCCCCTCGGCCTGCTCCGGGGTCAGCATGTTGGTCGTATCGAGCGCGGCGCCCCCGAAAATGACTTGCGCCCCGTCGATGGGGCGCACGGCCCCGCGCGTGGTGGCTACGAAGTCCGTACCGGCACGCAGCGTCGTCCCGCCCACCGTGATCGTTGACGCCAGATCGAAGGCCCGGCGCACCATCGGGAGGTTCTGGAAATACCCGCCGTTGTCACCGGCCGGCGTGAGTCCCAGCCGCTGCACTTCGCGCGCGATGTAGGCCGTGGACTTCACGTGCCCGACCGTCCCCGTCTCCCGGCCCTGCATGGAGTCGTCGGCGAAGATGTAGAGCCGGGTCATCAGATCGGCGACCGTGATGGCGGGCGTCGTGGGTTGGGGCTGGTGGGTGCGCGGCAGCGGATGGCTCTGGGCGAGCAGTGGGCTCGCGGTCAACAGCACGGTGAAGCTGAGCGGGAGTGCGCGGAACATGGCGGCTCGATCCTCGGAATGACGGGTGCGGAGGCAATCTCGCTCAGAGTACGCGCGGCGGCCACGAGGTGTTGCGCGCTCTTACTGGGTTCCGGGCCGCGGGGATAGACTAGGACCGTGGCTCTTCCGCTCCGTCGCCGGTTGCTCCTGGCCTTGGTCGGGATCGGCACGCTGCCCGTGGCGGTGGCGCTCGTGGTGCTGGCCGTGACGCTCCGGTCCGCGGCGTCGCCGGCCGGCGCGCGTGCGTCGCTCGACGAAATCGCCGCCAGCGGCGCGGCCTTGATCGCGGCGCTCGATACGACCCCGCTGGACTCGGCGGCCAGGGCGGCGCTGCGTTCGCACGCCGAAACGATCGCGGAACGCACGGGTCAGGCGCACCGCGCGGAGCTGGTGACCCGAACGGCCGCGCGCGTGGCCGGCATCGTCACACTGGCGCTCGCCGCGCTCGTCGTCTTCGCGTCCCTCGTGGTGGCGCGTCGCTGGGCGCGCTCCGTGTCGGCGCCTATCGAGGAGCTGGTGGACTGGCTCGGGCGCGTGGAGCGACGCGAGCCGCTGCCGGAGCCGCGCGCCGGAGGCGTGCCCGAGTTTGCCGCCCTCAGGGATGCGGTCCGGCAGCTGGCCGACGCGCTCGAGCGCGTGCGCCAGCAGGAGCGGGAGCAGGAACGGCTCACGGCCTTCCGGGAGACCGCGCGCCAGGTGGCGCACGAGATGCGCGGCCCGCTGTCGGCCGCGCGGTTGGCGCTGCGCCAGCTCTCGTCGGGTGATCCAACCGCGACCGGTGTGCTCGAGGACGAGACCACCCGCCTCGAAACGATGGCGCGCGAGTTCGCCGAGTTCGGGCGGCTCCCCGAAGGCCCCGAAGCGGCGATCGATGTGGGCGAGCTGGTGACGAGCGTGATTACGGCTGCGGTACCGTCGGCAGCATGTCCCGTGGAGCGAAACGTCGAGCCCGACCTGATCGTACGGGGACACTACGAGCCGTTGCGGCGCGCGACGGAGAACCTGGTACGCAATGCCATCGCGTACACAGGTGACGCGGGCATCGCGATCACCGCGCGGCGGGTTCCGGCGGGGATCGAGCTGATCGTGCGGGATCACGGGGAGGGTGTGCCGGACGACATGAAGGAGCAGATCTTCGAGCCCTACGTCACCACGCGGGCCGGCGGGACCGGACTCGGACTCGCGCTCGTGCGGCAGACGGCGCTCGCGCACGGCGGGAGCGTCCGGGTCGACGACGCCCCCGGCGGTGGCGCGGCGTTCGTCGTCACGCTGCCCGAGGCGTCATGACCGCGCGCGTGCTCGTCGTGGACGACGAGGGCAACATGCGGCGCATGCTGCGCGCGTTGCTCGAGGCGGAAGGCTACGCGGTGGACGAAGCCACCGGTGGCGAGGATGGGATCCGGCAAGCGGCCAGCGGGGAGCCGGACGTGGTGCTGCTCGACCTCGTCATGCCGCCCGGACCGGACGGACTCGCGGTGCTCGAGCGGCTCCACGCGGCTGAGAGCGACCTGCCCGTCATCATGATGAGCGGCAAGGCAACGCTCGCCGACGCGGTCCGCGCCACGAAGCTCGGCGCGTTCCAGTTTCTCGAGAAGCCGCTCACTCCCGAGTCCGTGTTGACCACCGTGCGAGCCGCCGTGGAGCTGGCCCGCGCCCGCGCGGAGAACCGCGCGTTGCGAGCGGGACTGGGCCCGGAGCGGGAGATCGTCGGCAGCTCGGCACCCATGCGGGCGCTGCGGGCGCTGATCGGACAGGTGGCGCCCATGCCCACGCGCGTGCTGATCACGGGCGAATCGGGCACGGGCAAGGAGTTGGTGGCCCGCGCGATTCACGCGCAGAGCCCGCGTGCTTCCCGCCCGATGGTGAGCGTCAACTGTGCCGCGATCCCGCGCGAGCTGGTCGAGAGCGAGTTGTTCGGGCACGAGAAAGGCGCGTTCACGGGAGCGGTCCAGCGCCGACAGGGACGCTTCGAGCTGGCGCACG
>CAYWNR010000139.1:0-8047 GCA_964459705.1 uncultured Gemmatimonadaceae bacterium
GAATACCAGGCCAAATTCGTCGCGCTGGTAGACGGTCACGCGACCGGACGGGAAGACCTCCCAGCGCTCGCCATTCACTTCGATCGTGCGACCCGACATGGCTCAGACGGCTCCTTCCGGATACTGCTCCAAATCACGCTTGACGTCCGCCATGAATCGATCGGCGACCACACCGTCGACGATGCGGTGATCGTACGACAGCGCGAGCATCCCCATGGTGCGGATGGCAATCACGTCTTGGCCGTCGGGCAACGTGAGCACCTTCGGCCGCTTCTCGATCATCCCGACGCCGAGGATGGCCACCTGCGGTTGGTTGATGATCGGCGCGCCCACGTATGACCCGAACACGCCGGGGTTCGTGATCGTGAACGTCCCCTTCTGCACCTCATCCGGACTCAGCCGCTTGGTCCGCGCCCGCTCGGCGAGGTCCGCCGTTTGGCGCGCGAGCCCAAGGAGCGACAGATCGTCCGCGTTCCGCAACACCGGCACGATCAGCCCCCAGTCGAGCGCAACGGCGATCCCGATGTTGATCGGCTTGCGATAGATGATCGTATCACCACTCACCGATGCGTTCAGCACCGGGTGCGTGCGGAGGTTGTCGGCCACGACCTTGAGGATGAAGGCCAGGTAGGTCGGGTTGGCGCCGCGCGCCGCATATTCCGCCTTCTTCGCGGCGCGCAGCCCACCAATGTGCGAGAAGTCCACCTCGTAGAAGCTGGTCACGTGCGCCGACGTGCGCCGTGAAAGCACCATGTGATCGGCCGTGAGCTTGCGGATCTTGCTCATCGCCTCCACCCGGTCACCGGGCCACGCCTCGACCGTCGGGTGGGCCACGGCGCCGGACGCGGCCGCGGGGGCAGCGGACGGCGCGGCGGCGGTGGTCGGTGCCGCGGTCGGGGCTTTCGCCCCACCGGATTCGATGAACGCGAGGATGTCTTTCTTCGTCACGCGTCCCGCGATCCCGCTTCCCGGCACTCGAGCGATGTCGACGTCGTGCTCGCTCGCGATCCTCCGCACGAGCGGCGTCGACCGCGCGCGCAGTCGCTCCTCCAGGGTCTCCTCGCCCTTGGCTCCCTCGTCGGTGCTAGGGACAGCCGGTGCCGGTGCCGCCGGCTGAGCAACCGGCGGTGACGCGGCGGGCGCCGGGCTCGGTTTCGGCGCCGGCGCGGTAGGCTCGACAGGCGCCTCCTTCGGGGGCGCCTTCTGAGGAGGAGGTGCCGGCGTGGCGGCCGCCGCGGTGGCATCCGTCTCGATCACGGCGATGACGGTCTGGACCTCCACCGTGGCGCCCTCGGCCACGGTGATCTCAGCGAGAACGCCGGACGCGGGCGCAGGGATTTCCGCATCGACCTTGTCCGTCGAGATCTCGAGGATGGGCTCGTCGCGCTTGACGGCGTCGCCCACCTTCTTGAGCCAACGCGAGACCGTGCCCTCGGCGATCGACTCGCCCATCTGCGGCATGATCACGTCCACACGAGCCATGCACCCTCTCCTAGTTCCTGCATCGCGCGGGGCGCTGCGCCAGTTTCGCCCCCGCGTGCGATGATTCGCGTATGTATCACGCGCCACACCGTTGCATGCTGGGGACCATGCAACTCAAGCCCCCACGCACCAAATGGTGTCATGTGACGCTGACCACGTACAAACGTCGGAAGGTGTTCAAGATAGCGGCCACCGCCCGCTTCTGCGAGCGGCTCGTGCGCGAGACGTGCGCCGAGCATGGGTGGCAAGCGGACGCGGTCAGCATCCGGCCGGACGCGGTCCACGTGCTCCTCGAGGTCCCCCGCGCCCTGTCGCGCGACGCGGTGGTCCGCCGGCTCCGGGCGGCGGCGAGCCGGGCGGTGCACACCGGTCCGATCTGTCCAGCCGGACGGCGCGTGTTCGAGACGGGAAACTGGTTTGCCGTGCTCCCGGGCGGCGCTCGCGTCGCGGCGGTCCGCCGTCACCTACTGCGGTGCGTCGGCGATCACGTCCTGCCGCCCGATCCCCCGCAAGGCGCTCAGTAGGCCAGCAACCACCGTGCGGCGCTGACGATGTCGGCGGTCTGCGGAAGGACGTAATCCTCGAGCGTGGGGGCGTACGGAATGGGGGTATCCTTGGCGGTCACCCGCCGAATGGGAGCGTCGAGCCACTCGAACGCGTACTCGTTGATCCGCGCGCTCAGCTCGCCGGCAATGCCGCCCGTGCGCGAGTCCTCATGGACGATCAGCACCCGGTTCGTCTTGCGCACGGACGCTTCGATCGCGGCATCGTCCAGGGGTAGCAGTGACCGAAGGTCCAACACCTCGACCGCCGCGCCGTCGTCGCGATGCAGGTGCTCGGCCGCTTCCAACGCCTTCCACACCATCGCCGACCACGTGATGATCGTGAGATCCGTTCCTTCGCGCGCGATCCGCGCCCGACCGATGGGCGTCAGGGTCTCTTCGCCGTCGGGCAGGTCCTCCTTGATACGCCGATACAGGTACTTGTGCTCGAAATAGAGGACGGGATCGTCGTCGCGAATGGCCGCCTTGATGAGGCCCTTGGCGTCCCGCGCGGTGGCCGGAGCCACCAGCTTGAGTCCCGGCGTATGGAAGAACGCCGCTTCCGGCATCTGCGAATGAAACGGGCCGCCCCGCACGTACCCACCGGACGGCCCGCGCACGACCATCGGCGTCCTGAGACCCGCCCGGTAGCGCGCGGTGGCAACGTAGTTGGTGAGCATGTCGTACGCGCACGAGATGAAGTCCATGAACTGCATCTCGGCCACCGGCCGGAGGCCCATGTGCGCGGCGCCCGCCGCCGCTCCGACAATGGCGGCCTCGCTGATGGGCGTATCGATCACGCGGTCCGGCCCGAACCGCTTTAGGAACCCATGCGTGAGCTTGAATGCGCCTCCGTACGCACCGATATCTTCGCCGAGCAGGAACACCCGCTCGTCGCGCTCCATCTCCTCCCACATGCCCTGGCGCAGGGCCTCGAGATACGTGACCTCAGGCATGGGAACCGATGGCCGATGGCCGTTCGCCGTTCGCCGTTGGTGGTTGGGCGTTGGGCGTTGGCCGATGGCCGATGGCCGATGGCCGTTGATCGGCTGGATAGGGCGACAAGGGCGTGGTGGGTGGGGTGGCGTAGACCCGGCTCGTGGCCGATTCCGGCGCGGGGAGGGGTTCATCGTCGCACCCGGCGACCGCTCCATCGATATCGGCGGTCACGCGGTCATCAATGCCCGCGAGCTCGTCGGACGTCGTCCACCGCGTCGCCGTCAGGCGGGCCACGTAGCGGTCGATCGGATCCTCGGCCGCCCACCGCGCGATTTCCTCCGTCGGTTGATACCGCTGGTCATCATGCTGGGCGTGCCCGCTCCGCCGATAGGTCACGACCTCGATGATCGAGACACCGCCGCCCCCTCGCGCTCGGTTGACGGCCTCCCTGGTCGCTTCGTACACCGCGAGGACGTCATTGCCGTCGACGGTATCGCCGGGGACGCCGTAGATGAAGCGCTTGTCGGCCAGGCGGGTCACCGCGGTCTGCCGGACCGTGGGAGTCGAGTAGGCGTAGCCGTTGTGCTCGAGGATCACCACCAACGGCGCTCGTTGCACGGCCGCGAAGTTCAGCCCTTCATGGAACGCCGCCGTACTCGTCGCGCCATCACCGGCGTAGACCAGGCCGACCCGGCCCTCCTTTCGCATGCGAAACGAGAGCGCGACCCCTGCCATGACGGGCACCATGTCCCCGAGGTGTGAGACCTGACCCAGGTACCCCGCCGTCAGATCTTGGAAGTGGATGTTCATTTCCCGGCCGGCCGTAGGGCCCGCGTCCTTCGCCATGTATTGCCTGAGGACGTCGACGGGCTTGGCCCCGCGCACGAGCATCGAGCCGAGATTCCGAATCAAGGGGGACAGGACATCCCCGTCTTCGAGCGCGTAGGCGCTCGCCACGCTTTCGCCTTCCTGGCCGAGGGAGCCATACAGCCCCCCGATCACCTTCCCCTGCCGATAGAGAATCGTGAGGCGGTTCTCCAGCGAACGCGTCAGCCGCAGATAGTAGTAGAGCGCGAGGAGGTCCTCCCGAACGAGCCCCGCGGGGATCGCCGGAGGCGAGGAGGGGATGTCCAATGACTAGTCCGCGACCGCGGCCTCGTAGCCCACCTGTCGCACGGCGTCGATGTACTTCTCGGCGCTCGCCGCGGCCGGGTCGAAATCCACTTCGGCCTCGTTGTCCTCGAGAAAGACCGCCGCCGTCCGCGTCCCGGCGACGCCGAGCAACGCCTTCTCCACCTTCACTTGGCAGTGGTCACAGTGCATGCCGGTGACCTTGAGCATCAATGTTGCCATGGATACACCCCCGTAATTCGCTGGGAGAGCGAAACTTGAGTCCGTCGGGGGCTCAGATCAAGGCAGCGCCGGCCAACGGGCAGTCGCACCTGGCCTCACGTCCTCACGTTCTTGATCGACCGGACTCGTCTCCGGTATGGGCGCCCCGGGCGGTCAGTACGCCCCGCGCACCTCGTGCCGCGGATCGGCCTGGGTATGGACCACCGCGAGGAAACGCTTGGCGAGCTTGTCGACTTCGCTCTCGCCCACCTGATCGGTGGCCACCGTGATCGTGGTGTAGTGACCGCCCTCGGCCCGGACGTCAACGGTGACGGTGCCACCCGGATGCTGGTAGGCCCGATGATGGCCTTCGGCCCCGGTACGCGTCGCGCGCGCGCCAAAGAAGGTGTCCGCCTGGGAGAGCGCGTCCTCGATCGAGATGGACGTTCGATGGAAGTATCGCATCGCTTCAGGAACTCGCTGTCAGGGACGGTCGAAACCGTCGCAGTCGTAGGCTGTTGCTCACCACGCTGAGGCTCGAGGCCGCCATGGCCGCGCTGGCGACCACGGGGCTCAGGAGCAGGCCCGTGAAGGGATACAGCACCCCCGCCGCGAGGGGAATCCCCAGGACATTGTAGATGAACGCAAAGAACAGGTTCCCGCGAATGGTCCGCATGGTGCGGCGGGACAGCTCGAGCGCCGTCACCACGCCCCGCAGGTCCCCACGGATGAGCGTCACGTCCGACGCCTCGACCGCGACGTCGGTGCCCGTCCCGATGGAGATCCCCACATCCGCCTCCGCCAGCGCCGGGGCGTCGTTGATGCCGTCTCCGACCATCGCCACGATGCGGCCGTCGCGGCGGAGCCGGCGGATCTGCTCGGCCTTGTCGGCGGGGGCCACCTCGGCAATCACCCGATCGATCCCGACCTCACGCCCGACCATTTCCGCCGCGGCCCGCGAGTCGCCGCTCAGGAGGTACAGGTGCACGCCCAGGTCCCGCAGGCGACCGAGCGCCGGAACCGCGCTCTCCTTGACCGCGTCCGCCACCACGACGAGTCCCTGCGCGGTATCGTTCACGACGACCACCATCACCGATCGGCCCGCCGCGACGTGCCGATCCGCATCTCCGGACAGCGTCCCGAGCGCGATGCTGCGTTCGGCGGCGTGCCGGACACTGATGACTTCCACCAGACGCTTCTCGACGATGCCCCGCGCCCCGCGCCCCTGCATGGCGACGAACCGTTCGACGCCGGGCATCTCCAACTCGCGGGACTCGGCCGCCGTGACGATCGCCTGGGCAAATGGGTGCTCGGACCGGCGCTCCACCGCCGCCGCGAGGCGGAGGATCTCCGCCGACGGCACGGGTTGACCATCGGAGCGCTGGACGCCGTGCAGGTGGGTGACCACCGGATGCCCCTCGGTCACCGTCCCCGTCTTGTCGAACACGATGGTGTTCACGCGCCGCAGTTGCTCGAGCGCCAGGCCCCCGCGAATGAGCACGCCGTGCCGCGCGCCGACCCCTGTGCCGACGAGGATGGCGGTGGGCGTGGCGAGGCCAAGCGCGCAGGGACACGCGATCACGAGGACCGTGACGAGGGCGACGGTCGCGAAGACGGCCTGGGGCGCCGGGCCGACGACGAACCAGACGACGAACGCCATGATGGCGAGCGCAATCACGATGGGGACGAACACGCCGGCCACCCGGTCGGCGAGGGCCTGGACGGGCGCTTTCTGGCCTTGGGCTTCCTCGACCAGCCGCACGATTTGCGCGAGCGCGGTCTCGCGTCCCACCGCGGAGGCCTGGAAGACGAAGGACCCGGTCCGGTTGACCGTACCGCCGACGACGCGGTCGCCGGGGCCCTTCTCGACCGGCATGGGCTCACCGGTGAGCATGGATTCGTCGACGGTCGATTCGCCATCGACGACGTCGCCGTCCACGGGCACCGTCTCTCCCGGTCGAACGATCACCCGGTCGCCCACGACGACCTGATCGATCGGCAGGTCCTGATCGGCACCATCGCGCTGGACGCGCGCCGTCTTCGGCCGCAGTCCGAGCAGCTGACGAATGGCCTCCGAGGTCCGCCCTTTGGCCCGGGCCTCGAGTAACCGGCCGAGGAGAATGAACGCGACGATGAAGCTGACGCCCTCGTAGTAGACGTCGACGCGGAGGGTCGCGCCGGTCAAGAGCCCCGGAGCGATGGTGCCCACCACCGAGTACGCGAAGGCCGCCCCGGTGCCAACCGCGATGAGCGTATTCATGTCCGCGCTGCGATGGCGGAATCCGCTCACCGCGCCCCGGAAGAACTGGCGGGCGCTCCACAACAACACCGGGACCGTGAGTACGAGCATGGTCCAGCGCAGGCGGCCCGGGTGGATCGCTCCATAGGCGTACAGGGTCGGGGAGATTCCCCGCAGCAGCCGATCGAGCGGATGCACGAGCCGCGCGAAGAGATCGTGTTCGGTCCCGCCCGCCATCAGCGGCATGGCGAGTCCCATCGTCAGGACCGCCGCCACCGCCGCCACCACGAACTTCCCGAGCAAGGTGCGTTGTTCGCGGCGCGCCCGGATGCGCTCGCGCTCGACGGGGTCGTCTTCCTCCACGGGCTCGGCCATCGTGAAGCCGGCCTCGCGCACCGCCTCCTCGAGGTCGCGCGCGGCCACGAGTCCCGGCACGTACTCGACGCGCACGGTTTCCGCGGCCTGATTCGCGCCGACGGCCAGCACGCCGGGCAGGCCGGCCAGCGCGTCTTCGAGCCGCGCGGTGCCGGACGCGTAGTGCAGGCCGTCGACGTGCAGTTCCGTCGTGACGCGCCCGCAGTCATAGCCGGCATCGCGGACGGCGGAGACCAACGCGGCAACGGGCGGCGCGCCGTCGGCGAGTGTGACCGTCGCGCGGGCCGTCGCGTAGTTCACGTTCGCGTCGACGACCCCGGGCTCGTCCGCCAACGCCCGCTGCACGGTGACGGCGCACGCGCCGCAGGTCATGCCTTCGATGGGAAGCGTGATCCGGCTAGGCATGGCGGCGGTGCCCCCGGCCCGGATCGCTCCGGGCCGCTTCATTCGCCACCTGCGCGATGACCCGGCCACGGTAGTCGGTGTGGCCGCACCGGAAGGGGTAATCTCCGGGTGCACCCGGCGTGAACTCCACGACCGTCGTCTCGAACGCCGGCAAGGCCCGCCGGAGGTCGAGCGTCTCGAAGATCACCTCACCCGTGGCTTCGCCACTCTCATCACGGAAGAACACCAGCCGGACGGGACGCCCGACCTCGACGGGGATGACGTCCGGCTCGAACCCCCGGTGCACCCGCACGCGCACCTCTTGAGCGGTTGCCGGGCGCGGGCGGCCGCTATCGCGCGACCGGCCGAGGAAATACCACAGCTCCCACCCGATCAGCAGCGCACCAAGAACGACGACAACGATGTGCAGCGCGATCACGCCTTTTCGTAGTCGTAATACTCCACCCCGAGATGCGTGATCTGTTCCTCCCCCATCAACCACCGGAGCGTGTTCTTGAACTTGGTGTGCTGAATGAACAGATCGTGCTCCGGTGTCAGTCCCGGGGCCGCCATGGGACTCTTGAAGTAGAAGGACAGCCACTCCTGGATGCCGCTCATGCCCGCGCGCTGGGCGAGGTCCATGAACGTCGCCAGGTCGTGCACCAGTGGGGCCGCCAGGATGGAATCCCGGCAGAGGAAATCGACCTTGATCTGCATCGGGTATCCCAACCACCCGAAGATGTCGATGTTGTCC